>NZ_JCBANG010000036.1:0-56425 GCF_059760905.1 Achromobacter sp. 1011811831 | reverse complement strand
TGCCCGCCCCGCGTGGGGGACGGGCAGCCGTGCGACCGGTCCGGTCGGGGAAGGCGACGGGCTACTTGCCCGCGGGCTTCCTGAGCTGCTCGCGGAACCAGGCGCGATGATGCTTCCACGCCCAGCCTGCCGTCACATGGCCCCGCAGCATCGCCGTCAAGGAACCCTTGACCCAGATCGCCGCGTAAATATGCACAATGATCGCGCAAATCAGCACCAGCGCACAAACGGCATGCAGCACCGAGGCGGCGCGGATGGCCCAGATCGGGAAGTAGAACGCGAAGTATTCGCGCCAGATCACGATGCCGCTGACGAACAGGCCCAGCATGCACAGGATCAGCACGTAGAACAGCAGCTTCTGGCCGGCGTTGTACTTGCCGACCTCTGGCAGCTTTTCCTCGCGGTTGTCGATCACGTCGTCCAGCTGGCTCAGCCACTGGCGGTCGGCCTTCGTCATGATGTTGTTGCGCCACATGTGGCCGGCGAAGACCACGAAGCAGAAGAACATCACCAGCCCGATGAACGGATGCAGGATGCGGGTCCAGGGACCGCCGCCGAACAGGTTCGAGAGCCAGAAGAAGGCCGGATGGAACAGCGCCAGGCCGGACAGCGCCAGCAGGATGAAGGTCAGCGCGATGGCCCAGTGGTTGGTGCGTTCACCGGGCGAGTAGCGCTTGATCAGGCGGTTGCCGCGGTGGTCGCGGGATTGGCTGTCACTCATGGCGAGCCTCCTCTTCGGCCTTGCGTTCGTCTTCCTCGTGCACCTCGTTGCGGCCGACGCGGGCGTAGTGGAAGAAGCCCGCCAGCGCGGTCAGCGCCATCGCCGCCACGCCCAAAGGCTTGGCGATGCCCTTCCACAGCGACACCATCGGGCTGATGTGCGGATCCTTCGGCAGCCCGTGGTACAGCCCCGGCTGGTCGGCGTGGTGCAGCACGTACATGACGTGGGTGCCGCCCACGCCCTGCGGGTCGTACAGCCCGGCCTGCTCGAAGCCGCGCGACTTCAGATCCTCGATGCGCTCGGCCGCGTGCTGCTTCATGTCCTCCTTGGTGCCGAACACGATGGCGCCGGTGGGACAGGACTTCACGCAGGCCGGCTCCTGGCCGACCGCGACGCGGTCGGAGCACAGGGTGCACTTGTAGGCCTTGTTGTCCTTCTTCGAGATGCGCGGCACGTTGAACGGACAGCCGGTGATGCAGTAGCCGCAACCGATGCAGTTCTCTTCGTGGAAGTCCACGATGCCGTTGTTGTACTGGATGATCGCGCCCGGCGAAGGACAGGCCTTCAGGCAGCCGGGATCCTCGCAGTGCATGCAGCCGTCCTTGCGGATCAGCCATTCCAGGTCGCCCTGCGTGTTCTCGTATTCGGAGAAGCGCATGACGGTCCAGGAATGCTCGGTCAGGTCGGCCGGGTTGTCATAGACGCCCACGTTGGTGCCGACCTCGTCGCGCAGGTCGTTCCATTCCATGCACGCGGCCTGGCATGCCTTGCAGCCGATGCACTTGGAAACGTCGATCAGCTTGGCGACCGAGCCGACGGACGGCTCGCGGATGCCGGGCGGCGGGGTGGTGGTGGCGGAGCGCCGCTTGATGTCCAGGGATTGCATAGCCATGTCGGTCTCCTGTTATGCCTTCTCGACGTTGACCAGGAACGACTTGAACTCCGGCGTCTGGGAGTTCCCGTCGCCCACGAACGGCGTCAGGGTGTTGGTCAGGAAGCCCGGCTTGGCGATGCCGACGAAGCCCCAGTGGATCGGTATGCCCACGTGGTGCACGGTCTTGCCTTCGATCGTCAGCGCGCGCAGCCGCTTGGTCACCAGCGCCACGGCCTTGATATAGCCGCGGTTCGAGGACACCTTCACGCGCTGGCCGTTGGCGATGCCCAGTTCCTTGGCCATCGCCTCGCCGATCTCGACGAACTGCTCGGGCTGCAGGATCGCGTTGATGCGGACGTTCTTGGTCCAGTAGTGGAAGTGCTCGGTCAGGCGGTAGGTGGTGGCCACGAACGGGAACTTGTCCACCGTGCCCATCGCCGCCAGGTCGTCCTTGAACACGCGCGCGGCCGGGTTGCTGGTCACGCCCTTGGCCTTGGGATGCAGCGGGTTGTAGCCCAGCGGCGTCTCGAACGGCTCGTAGTGCTCGGGGAACGGACCCTCGGCCATGCCCGCGCGGGCGAAGAAGCGCGCCACGCCCTCGGGGTTCATGATGAACGGCCCCATGCCGCCTTCCGGATTCTCGTCGGCCTTGAAGTCCGGCACGTCGGCGCCGCCCCAGCTCTTGCCGTTCCACGAAATCAGGCTGCGGCGCGGGTCGAAGGGCTTGCCCGACACGTCACAGGACGCGCGGTTGTAGAGAATGCGGCGGTTGGCCGGCCATGCCCAGGCCCAGTTCAGGGTCTGGCCGATGCCGGTGGGATCGCTGTTGTCGCGGCGCGCCATCAGGTTGCCCGCCGGGCTCCAGGCGCCGGCGAAGATCCAGCAGCCGCTGGCGGTGGAACCGTCGTCGCGCAGCTCGGCGAAGGCGGCCAGCTGCTCGCCGGCCTTGCGCGTGATCTTGGTCGGATCCTTGGGATCGGCCAGGTCGGCCAGCGCCTTGCCCGAGTATTCCTTGGCCAGTTCCTCGGCCGTCGGACTCTGCGGGTTGGAATACGGCCACGACAGGTTGACGATGGGATCGGGGTACTTGCCGCCGTCGTCCTGGTACATCTTGCGCAGGCGCGTGAAGATCAGCGACATGATCTCGATGTCGCTCTTGGCCTCGCCCGGAGGCTCGGCGCCCTTCCAGTGCCATTGCAGCCAGCGCCCGGAGTTCACCAGCGCGCCGTCTTCCTCGGCGAAACAGGTGGTCGGCAGGCGGAAGACCTCGGTCTGGATCTTGGTCGGATCCACATCATTGGCCTCGCCCGCGTTGCGCCAGAACTCGGAGGTCTCCGTGACCAGCGGGTCCATGATGACCAGGTACTTGAGCTTGGAGAAGCCCGCGGTCAGCTTGGCCTTGTTGGGCGCGGCGGCCAGCGGGTTGAAGCCCTGCGCCAGGTAGCCGTTCATCTTGCCCTGGTTCATCAGCTCGTAGACCTGCAGCATGTCGTAGAGCTTGTCGAGCTTGGGCAGGTAGTCAAAGGCCCAGTTGTTCTCGGCCGTGGCGGACTTGCCCCACCAGGCCTTCATCAGGCTGACGTGGAACTTGGCGTAGTTCTGCCAATAGCTGAGCTGGTTCGGACGCAGCGGCTTGGAGGCGCGCGCGGCGATGTACTTGCCGTAGTCCTGCTCGGGCTCGTTGGGCAGCGTCATGTAGCCGGGCAGCAGGTTCGACATCAGGCCCAGATCGGTCAGGCCCTGGATGTTCGAGTGCCCGCGCAGCGCGTTCATGCCGCCGCCGGCGATGCCGATGTTGCCCAGCAGCAGCTGCACCATCGCGCCGGTGCGGATGATCTGCGAGCCGATGGAGTGCTGCGTCCAGCCCAGCGCGTACAGGATGGTGGCGGCGCGGTTCTTGGTCGCCGTCGAGGCCAGCATGTCGCAGACCTTCAGGAACTTGTCCTTGGGCGTGCCGCAGACGCGCTCGACCATTTCCTCGGTGTAGCGCGAGTAGTGCTTCTTCAGCAGCTGGTAGACGCAGCGCGGGTGTTCCAGCGAGGGATCGGTCTTGACGTAGCCGTCGTCGCCGCGCTCGTAGTCCCAGCTCGACTTGTCATAGCTGCGTTTCTCGGCGTTGTAGCCCGAGTACAGGCCCGCGTCGAACGCGAAGTCCTCGCGCACGATGAAGGAGAAGTCCGTGTAGTTGCGCACGTACTCGTGCTGGATCTTGTCGTGATCCAACAGGTACTTGATGACGCCACCCAGGAAGATGATGTCGGTGCCGGTGCGTATGGGCGCGTAAAAATCCGCCACGGACGCCGAGCGCGTGAAGCGCGGGTCCACGACGATGAGTTTCGCCTTGTTGTGGGCTTTGGCTTCCGTGACCCATTTGAACCCGCAAGGGTGGGCCTCGGCGGCATTTCCGCCCATGATCAGTACTACGTCCGCGTTCTTGATGTCGACCCAATGGTTCGTCATCGCTCCACGGCCAAACGTCGGGGCAAGACCTGCCACCGTCGGGCCATGTCAGACACGGGCTTGGTTGTCGAATGCAAGCATCCCCATGCTGCGCACGGTCTTGTGCGTGATGTAGCCCACCTCGTTGCTGCTTGCCGAGGCGGCCAGCATGCCGGTGGTCAGCCACCGGTTGACCGTCTTGCCGTCTTCCGTCTTCTCGACGAAGTTGGCGTCACGGTCGGCCTTCATGAGCTTGGTGATGCGCGTCAGGGCGTCGTCCCACGACATCCGCACCCACTTGTCCGTACCGGGCGCCCGGTATTCCGGGTACTTCAGGCGGTTGGGGCTGTGGATGAAGTCGATCAGGGCCGCGCCCTTGGGACAGAGCGTGCCGCGGTTGACGGGGTGATCGGGATCGCCTTCGATGTGGACGATGCTGGCGCGCGCATTCTTGGCGCCGTCGCCCAGGCCGTACATCAACAGGCCACAGGCGACCGAACAGTAGGGACAGGTATTGCGCGTTTCGGTCATGCGCGCAAGCTTGTACTGACGGACTTCCGCCATGGCCGTGCCGGGGGCAGCCCCCAGCAATGCCAGACTGGAGCCTGCCAGCGTCGCACCTGTCACCTTGAAGAACTGGCGGCGGTTCATGTTGACCATGAAACACTCCTCTCCGGGTGAGTGACGGAAGCCGAGGGCCGGCCCGACGGGAAAGCCCTACGAATTCCAAGGATATTTAACGCGAAGTATATGCCCAGAACCCGTCCCCGCGCCACGGGCCGGACGGACGAGCCGCAAACCGGGGATTTGACCGCCTGATCACGGTTTTTCGCGGATTTTGGACAATCGCGGGACTGTTGCCAATGCCGGCGCCCCCTGCCCGTCTGTTGGTGCGCCGCAGCGCCGCCGATCCTGCCCCTGTCCCAGGCCGGCGCCGGCCGGCCTGGGACAGGGTCGATACCGCGCCGATCTTGCAACCATCGCGCAAATATATTCGACGCGAGATTTCCCCCCTCGTACCATCCGATCCATCCACGTTGGCACGGCTTGCCGCAGTGACTCGCCACACGAAAGCGCCGGGCACCAGGACCCTGGAGACGACATGCAAGAAGCTATCCATGATGTGGCCGTGATCGGCCTGGGTGCAATGGGCGCCGCGACGCTTTTTCAGCTCGCGGAACGTGGCCAGCGCGTCATCGCAATCGAGCAGTTCCAGCCGGGGCACGATCGCGGCTCGTCGCACGGGGAGTCGCGGGCGATCCGCCTGGGCTACTCGGAAAGTCCGCAATACGTGCCATTGCTGCGGCGCGCCTACGCGTATTGGCGCGAGCTCGAGCAGTTGACGGGCGAAACGCTGCTGATGACTTCCGGGATCCTGGAGATGGGCCTGCCCGGCAGCCGATTGGTGGCGGGCACGCTCAAGGCGAGCGAGCAATATGGACTGGACTACGAGGTGCTGAGTCCGCGCGAAGTTCAGCGCCGCTATCCCGCCATTGAATTGCCGCAAGACTATTCCTCGGTCTGGCAGCCGGATGCCGGGATCCTGCGGTCCGATGCCATCAATGCGCTGCATATCCGCCATGCGACCGCCCGGGGAGCGCAAGTCGTGACGAATGCGCGCGTGATGGCCATCGAGCCCCGGACCGGCGTCGTGCGACTGGTCCTGGACGACGGGCGCGCCATCGAAGCCGGGTCGGTGGTCGTCTGCGCGGGGCCGTGGGCGAGCGATCTGGTGCCATCCCTGAAGCCCACGCTCACGCTCACGCGGGCAGTCTCCTGCTGGTACCGGCCCAAGCGGCCCGAGCTGTTCAAGTCCGGCGCGCTGCCCGTCTTCATGATTGACGACGGGCGCGATTTCTTCTACGGCTTCCCGGACTTTGGCGATGTCGGCCTGAAGTGCGGCTCGCACTATGGAACCGGGCAGATCCAGCATGCCGACCTGGCGCGACAAGACGCATCGGCGTCAGATGAAAACCACACGCGCGACTATCTTGAACGCTACATGCCCGAGGGCGCCGGCACGCTGCTTGGCATGAAGACGTGCCTGTACACCATGACCCCGGATACGGATTTCATCATTGACACGTCGCCGGAGGACGATCGCATCGTGGTCGTATCTCCCTGCTCGGGACATGGTTTCAAGTTCGCCGGCGTCGTCGGCGAGATCGCTGCCGACCTGGCGACCGGCGGCGATACGGAGCAGGACATCACGCGATTCCGCATCGACCGATTTCCGGCCTGAGGGCGGCGCGCCGCACAGCCCTCCCCTCTGGCTGGACGCTATATGGAGCGTCCCAGGCCGCCGTCGACCCGCAGGTTCTGTCCGGTGATGTAACCCGCGCCCTCGGAAGCCAGAAACGCCACGGTCGCGGCGATTTCAGCAGTGCTTCCATAGCGTTTCATGGGAACGCCATCGCGGCGCTCGATGACCGTTGGCAGGCTGTCGATCCAACCGCATTGAATATTGTTCATGCGCACATTGTCGGCGGCATAGGTATCCGCGAAGACCTTTGCATAGGCGGCGAGACCTGCCCGGAACACCGCGGACGTCGGAAACCCCGCAACCGGCTCGAAGGCCGCGACCGATGAAAAATTGATGATCGAACCCGATTTCTGCGCCTGCATGATCGGAGCCACGATACGAACCGGACGAATGACATTCATCAGATAGATATCCAGGCCCAGGTGCCACTGCTCGTCGGTGATTTCCAGAACCGGCCCGCGCGGCCCGTGGCCGCCGCTGTTGACCAGCACGTCGATGCGCCCCCACTGCCGCATGACGGCATCGACCAGTCGCTGCAAATCGTCGTTCGACTGATTGGAGCCGGTCACGCCAATCCCGCCCAGTTCATTCGCCAGCGCTTCGCCCTTTCCGGAAGACGAGAGAATCGCCACCTTGAAACCATCCGTCGCCAGGCGCCTGGCTGCTGCCGCGCCCAAGCCGCTTCCGCCGGCGGAAATGAGCGCCACTTTTTCCATTGACATGTGAAAGTCCTTTTTCATTGACTACTTGGACAAGAATCAGAGCCGCCCATCGCCGGGCATGGCAACCCGCTTGCACGGGACCTTCGGCTCGCCTCGATTTCAATCTAGTGGTTTTCCCCTGAGGTCTCGCAGGCCGAATGCCGCCAGGCCACTTATGACGCAAAGCGCCACGACATACCAATTGAACAGGTCGGACATTCCTCTACTGGCGAGCCAGGAGCCGAGATACGGCGCGGTGCCGCCAAACACGGCAATGGAAACGTTGTAGGGCACCCCCCAGCCAATCGCGCGCACGCTGGTCGGAAACTGCTCGGCGAAGCTGGCGGCGACCGCGCCGCTGCCCATTCCGATCAGGCTCATCGCGGCCACCATGATCCATGGCAGCAATTCGGGATTGCCCAGCGCATAGTGAATCATGGGTATGAACAATGCCGCGAACAACAACCACGAACTCCCGAGCACGAGTCGACGACCCACACGATCCGCAAGCGCGCCGCTGATCGGCATAGACACGCTATAGGCGATCAACCCGAACGTGCTCGCGAGAAATGAGGTTGATGCGGATATGCGGCCACTGGCTCGCAACAGGTTGGGAATGTACGCGGCCCAGATATAGAACGCCATCGTCGTGCCGATCGCAAGGAAAAAGACACGCAACACGCCCGGCCAATGGTTGAGCATGACGGCGCGCAGGCTGCCCCGGTCTTTCTTTGACGTGGTTTGAGCGGCGCGCTTGAAAACTTCCGACTCTCCGATCGAGCGCCGCAGATAGAGGCCGAAGATACCAAGCAACGCGCCCAGCACGAACACCAGCCTCCAGCCGTAACTTTCCATCTGCTCCTTCGGCAGCAGAAAGGTCAGGAAGGTTCCCGTCAACGACGCGCATAACGTCCCCAGCCCAACGCTGATGTAGAAGAAGCTGCCGCTGAAGCCGCGACGGTGCAAGGGAGCCGATTCGACGATATAGCTGCCTCCTGACGATGTTTCACCGCCCATGGCAAGCCCCTGCATCAGGCGAGCCAACAGGAGCATGGCGGGAGCCAGCCAGCCCGCCTGTTGAAAGGACGGGACGATCGCGATCATCAGGCTTCCCGTGGCCATGAGGAAAATCGTCGCGGCCAACGCATTCTTGCGGCCATACCGGTCCGCATAGATTCCGAAGATGAAGCTTCCCAGCGGCCGCACGAAAAAACCGATGGCAAAGACGGCGAATGTTGAAAGCAACGCCCCCAGCGGATCACCCGAGGGAAAGACCAGGTGCGACAGATAACTGGCGAAGAGCGCGTAGGCAAACCAGTCGAAGCACTCGACGAAATTGCCAATCGCGCCGGCAATCACCGCGCGGTTCATGGAAGATGGCGGACTTGTCTCTTCCTGCTGTCCGCGCACGTCATGCACGGGCGCGTCGGGGTCGATACTTTTGAGCGAGCTGTTCATTTCCTAGCCTTGCATTCAGATGCCTGTTTCAGAAAAAGACACTCGAATCGGGGCTGGCGAGAAGGGTGCGATGGCAGCTGTTCCCCTCCGGAAAAACGCTCCGTGAAACGCGGCCTTGAATGCCCCAGACTCGCACCGCATGCTTCGATGCAAGTTAGCTGTCACCCTGGAAAGAGTCCAAGACAATCATTCGACTGCTGCTATCGCGCGAATGTATGCGACGCGCCTGCTCCGCAAGTCGCGCATGCATGGGCCTGGCAAAGACGGCCACGCGCAAGCCGGAAATCTGGTGGCCGGATCCCGGTTTTTCGCGGTTTTTGGACAATCGCGGGACTGTTACCATTGCCCGCGAACCCCGCAAGTCCGTTGGAGCGCCGATGCGCCGCGTTGCCCCGCTGATCCTGACCCTGTCCCTGGCCGCCGCCTGGCCGTCCCTGGCGCCGGCCGCGCCGCCGGCCCCGACCCCGGCCGCCGCCGCCACCGAGGCCGCGCACCAGGCGGCGATGGAAGGCTATCTGTACTTCTACCCGCTGCTGGTCATGGACCTGACGCGGCGCCAGGCCGCCCATCCCTCGCAGAACACGCCGCCCAACGCCTACGCCTTCGTGCGCGGCCTGCCCCAGGCCGGCGCCGCCGCCCCCTGGGCCAATCCCGACATGCTGCGCGGCACGGCCTGGCTGGACCTGAGCGCGGGCCCCGTGGTGCTGTCCGTGCCCGACTCCGGCGGCCGGCTGTACACGCTGACGCTGGTGGACCTGTGGAACGACGCCTTCGCCGTCCTGGGCAAGCGCAGCACCGGCACCGCCAAGGGCAACACCGCGCTGGTGCCGCCCGGCTGGAACGGCACCCTGCCGTCCGGCATGTCGCGCATCGACGCGCCCACCACCCATGTGCTGGCCCGGCTGCTGATCCAGGCCGACGGCCCGGCCGAATACCCGGCGGTGCATGCCCTGCAGGATGGCTTCGCGATCACGCCGCTGTCGCAATGGAACCTGCCGCCGCAGGCGCAGCGCGTGCGCGCCGACGGCTCGCTGAACATGAAGGTCTCGCCGCGCGAGCAGGTCGAGTCCCTGCCGACCGACGCCCTGTTCGCCTACGCCTCCGAGCTGCTGCGCAGGAATCCGCCGCACGCCGCCGACCAGCCCGTGCTGGCCCGGCTGCGCGGCGTGGGGCTGATCCCCGGCCGTCCCTTCGACTTCGACAAGCTGGATCATCCCGCCAAGCAGGGCATGCGCCGGGGCCTGCGCGCCGCGCGCGAGCGCATGCAGGCCGCCGCCGGCGCCACGCTGCGCGAGGCCAATGGCTGGCAACGGGAAGCGGGCGGCGTCGGCGTGTACGGCAATGCCTACATGCGCCGCGCGCTGGCCGCCCAGGCCCAGCCCGGCGCCAGCCTGCCGGAGGACCTGGCCACGCTGCTGCTGGCCGCCGACGGCCGAGGCGAGGCCGTGGACGGCTCGCGCCGCTATCACCTGCGCTTCGCCAGCGGCCAGCTGCCGCCGGCCGGCGCCTTCTGGTCGCTGGCGGCCTACGACGCCCAGGGCCTGCTGGCGCCCAACGCGCTGAACCGCCCGGCGCTCGGCAGCCGCGACCCGCTGCGCTACAACGAAGACGGCTCGCTGGACCTGATCGTCGGCCACGAAGCGCCCGCGCCCGAGCAACAGTCCAACTGGCTGCCACTGCCGGCGTCAGGACCGGCGCAATTGTTGCTGCGCGTTTACCAGCCCGGCCCGGCGCTGCTGGACGGGCTGTGGACGCCGCCGCCGCTGCTGTTGGAGGCGCCGCCCGAGGCAACCGCCGAGGCTGCCCCGCCGCCGCCGTCGCCCGCGACCGACGCCGATCCCAAGGCCGCGCCGAGCGCGCCGGCGGCCGCAGCCGCCCCCCCATCGCCCGCCCCAGCCGCCACGGCGTCCTCGCCCGCCAAGCCTGCGGCCCAGGGCAAGGCCAAGCCGCAGCCCCAGCCGCGCCACTGACGGGCGCAGCGGCCCCGCGCGCCGGGCGGCATTCCCCGCCGCGCCGGCGCGAACAAGCCCCCCGCCCCATCCGCCCAAGAAAAAGACAGCGGCGCGCCCGCGCCAGCCGCTACCATATTCATTTCAGCAATCAGGAGCGCCCGACATGGACGACGCCTTCAGCCACCAATTGTCGATGACCATCCTGATGACGCCAGACATGGCGAATTTCTCAGGCAATGTGCACGGCGGCACCATCCTCAAGTACCTGGACCAGGTGGCCTATGCCTGTGCCAGCCGCTACGCCGGCCACTACGTGGTGACCCTGTCGGTCGACCAGGTGGTGTTCCGCGAACCCATCCACGTGGGCGAGCTGGTGACCTTCCTGGCGGCGGTGAACTTCACCGGCCGCACCTCGATGGAGATCGGCATCAAGGTCGTGACCGAGGACATCCGCAAGAAGCTGGTGCGCCACACCAACAGCTGCTACTTCACGATGGTGGCGGTGGACGAGCACGGCGTGCCCGCCGAAGTGCCGCCCCTGAACCCGGGCACGCTGGAGGAAAAGCAGCGCTTCGTGGCCGCGCGGCTGCGGCGCGAGCTGCGCCAGGAAATGGAGCGCCGCCACGGCGAGATCAAGCGCGACACCGCGCACGACGCCGGCGGCGCCGGCTGAAGGCCCGCGCGGTTCAATCCGTCGCGGCTCCCGCCTGCGCCAGCGGCTCCAGGCACAGCCGCAGGATGCGCGCGACCTCGCGGCTCGCCTGCGTCGCTGGCCGGACTTCGGACATGGCCAGCGTGATGCCGCGCCGGATGGCGGGCTCGACGATGGGCGCGGCGGCCAGCGCGCCGTCCCGCACGTCCCGCAGGACCGCGTGCTCGGCCAGCACGGCGTAGAGCCCGCCCTGCAGCACCATGTGTTTCTGCAGCGCCAGGGAATCGCACTCCAGCGCCACCGTCAGCGTCACGCCCATGCGGCGCGCGAGCTGGTCCATCTGGCGCCGGAAGGCGCTGGGCGCGCCGGCCAGCACCAGCGGCAGGCCCTGCAACCCGGCGAAGGGCACGGTCCGGCGGCCCGCGACCCAGCTGTCCGGCGCGCCGACCAGCAGATGCCGGGCGGTGAACAGCGCGCTGTCGCGGCGGCGCGCGGCGCGGCCGCTGCGCGGCAGGATGCCGATGTCGACCTCGCCGTTCTCCAGCCACTCGTCGACGGCCGCGCCCACGCCATCGCGCACGCGCAGGCGGATGCCGGGATAGCGCCGGCTCAGCTCCAGATAGGCGCGCGACAGGTATTGCGGATCGATCGAGGACAGCACGCCGATGCAGACCGAACCGGCCGGCTGCTCGACCTCCCGCGCCAGATCCTGGCCCAGCGCCTCGCCCGCCTCCAGCCAGGCCAGCACGCGCGGATACAGGCGGCGTCCGGCCTCGGTCAGGGCCACGCCGCGCCCCGTGCGCAGGAACAGGCGGCCGCCGCAGGCCTGCTCCATCGCCGCCAGCTGGCGGCTGACGGCCGACTGCGCGCCATCGCGCAGGGCGGCGACCTTGGTCAGGCTGCCCAGATCGGCGATCTGGATGAACAAGCGCCATTGATCCAGCGTCAACGTAGCCATGAGGCCCTCGGTGGAGAAGACGCGCGCGGCGTCAGACATGACGAAAAAAGTATATCTGGTATCGCCGTCATGCCCTGTTTTCGCAAGCCACGGCGTCCTAGACTGGCCAGGATCCGTAGCCGCGAGACGCCCCCATGCCCCATCCGCCCAACGTGCTGTTCATCATGGTCGACCAATGGCCCGGCGCCCTGCTGGGCAGCGCCGGCCATCCCGTCATCCAGACGCCGACGCTGGACCACCTGGCCCGCCTGGGCACCCGCTATCCGCGCGCCTACGCTGAGTGTCCAATCTGCATCCCCGCGCGGCGCAGCGTGATGACCGGCACCTCGCCGCGCGGCCACGGCGACCGCAATTTCGCTCCCGCGCTGCCCATGCCCGCGCTGCCCACGCTGGCCCAGAGCTTTCGCGACGGCGGCTACCAGGCCTACGCGGTGGGCAAGATGCACCTGTACCCGCAGCGCGACCGCATCGGCTTCGACGACATCCTGCTGGCCGAGGAAGGCCGCTCGCAGCTGGGCGCGGTGGACGACTACGACATGTACCTCGCCGAACAAGGCGCGGCGGGCGAGCAGTACCTGCACGGCATGAACAACAACGACTACCTGCACCGCCCCTGGCACCTGCCGGAACGCCTGCACGTCACCAACTGGACCACCCGCGAGGCCGCCCGGATGATCAAGCGGCGCGACCCGCGCCGGCCGGCCTTGTGGCATGTCTCCTACACCCATCCGCATCCGCCGCTGGTGCCGCTGGCCGCCTACCTCGAACTGTATGGGCGCGACGCCATCGACCTGCCCGCGCGCGCCGCCTGGGAACAGCGCTGGGACCAGGACGCGGACGCGATCCCGCCCGCCCTGCGCAGCATCCGCGAGCACTGGCCCATCGGCGACGACCCCGCCCGGCTGCGCGCCATCCGGCGCGCCTTCTACGCGCTGTGCAGCCACATCGACCATCAGCTGCGCGTGCTGCTCGGCACCCTGCGCGAGGAAGGGCTGCTGGACGATACCGTCATCCTGGTCTGCGGCGACCACGGCGACATGCTGGGCGACTTCGGCCTGTGGGCCAAGCGCCTGTTCTACGAAGGCTCGGCGCGCGTGCCCATGATCCTGGTCGGCGCGGCTGGCGATGCGCGCGTGCCCGCCGGCCAGGTGGACGAGCGGCTGGTGGGCCTGCAGGACGTCATGCCTACCCTGCTGTCGCTGGCCGGGCTGCCGGTCCCCGCCACGGTGGAAGGCCTGCCCATGACGGGCGAGCGGCGCCGCGACATCCTTTACGGTGAATGCAAGGAAGACCGGCTGGCGACCCGCATGGCGCATGACGGCCGCCACAAGCTGATCTGGTATCCGGCCGGCAACGCGGTGCAGCTGTTCGACCTGCGGGCCGACCCAAGGGAATGCCACGACCTGTCCGAGGCGGCGCAGTACGCGCCCATCCGCCAGCGCCTGGAACAGGCGCTGGTCGAACGGGCCTGGGGCGTGGACCGGGACTGGATTTCCGCAGGCCGGCTGACCGGCTTCCCGGCCCCCGCCGCGCCGCCGCGCGCGGACCGCCAGTTCGGCGGCCAGCGCGGCCTGCACTATCCGCAACCGCCCCTGAGCGATCCCACCCGGACGGTGGGATCGCCGGGCTGAGGCGCGCGTCCGGCCCCGCGCCGGCTACAACAACGACAAGGGAGACTGCATCATGAGCTGTGCCAAAACGCTGCTGGCCATCGGCCTGGCATTCTGCGCGCCCCTGGCGGGCGCCGCCGGCCCGGGGCCGTCCTGGCCGGGCGACAAGCCCATCCGGCTGATCGTGCCCTACCCCGCCGGCGGCAACGCCGACATGATCGGCCGCGTGTTCGCGCGGGCGCTGGGAGAAAAACTGGGACAGCCCTTCATCGTCGACAACCGCCCCGGCGCGGGCGGCTCCATCGGCGCCGGCATCGCGGCCAAGGCCGAGCCCGACGGCCATACGCTGCTGCTGGGCGACATCGCCACGCACGCCATCAACCGGCTCTCGATGCCCAACCTGCCCTATGACGCGCAGCGCGATTTCGCGCCCGTCGCGCGCCTGACCAGCGTGTCGCTGCTACTGGTCGCCAACCCCAAGACCGGCTTCAAGACCGCCGGCGACTTCATCGCCTACGCCAAGGCCCATCCCGGCAAGCTGAGCTACGCCACCGGCGGCATCGGCACGCCCAGCCAGCTCGCGATGGAGATGCTGCGCGGCGCGGCCGGCATCGACCTGCTGGCCGTGCCCTATAAGGGCAGCGCGCCCGCGCTCAACGACGTGGCCTCGGGCCAGGTGGATGTGATGATCGACGGCGCCGCCGCGCCGCTGGTCAAGGGCGGCAAGCTGGACCTGCTGGCCGTCACCGCCGACCGTTCACCGGCCTTTCCCGACACGCCGACGCTGGCCGAGGCCGGCCTGCCCGGCTTTCGCTTCGCGTCCTGGCATGGGGTGTTCGCGCCCCGAGGCACGCCCGCGGCGGTGGTCGACGCGCTGGCCGCCGCGATCGCCGAGGCGGCGCGCGACGCAGGCTTGCGCAGGCAATTCCAGGAACAGGGCATCACGCTGGATACCCGCGCCGGCGCGGCGTTCGCCAGCTTCCTGGACGAACAGCGCGAATCGATCGAGACCTTGGCGCGCGAACGCGGACTGCGCCTGGCGCAGTGAGTCCGCGCGCCGGCTCAGGCCTGGCCGGCCTGTGCCGGCGGCTTGGACGCCGCCGTTTCCGGATCGTGCTCGCGGCCCGTCATGCGCTTGAGCGCCAGCCACTGCTGCGACCAGAAACCACGCCCGTAGTCGCGTCCGCCCTGCTCGGGCAGCTGGTCATGGATGCCGGTGGGGCCATAGTTCGTGCCGAAGCGCGCGGTGCGGAACAGCACGTCCCAGATCGGGAACAGCGCGGCGAAGTTGTAGCCGCCGGCCGGGCCCGGTGACGAGGCGTCGTAGGCGATGGAATGGTGATGCCGGTGAAAGCGCGGGCTGACCAGCAGGCGTTCGCCGATGGCGCCGAAATGCAGGCGCAGATTGGCATGCGAGAAGCTCTGCGCCAGCTGGGTGATCGCCACCACCGCCACGAACTGCGCCGGCGGCACGCCCACCAGCTGCGACACGAACACCACGACCACGTCGCGCAGCATATCGTCCAGCAGATGGTTGCGGTCGTCGCTCCAGATGGTCATCTGGCGCTGGCTGTGGTGCACCGCGTGCAGCGACCAGAGCCAGCCGAAGCGATGCTGGGCGCGATGGTAGAAGTAATCGACCGCGTCGAACAGCAGCAGGTAGATGATCAGGCTGACCCAGGCGCGATCGGTCACGCCCGGCCAGTACTGGTCCAGCTGGAACGGCGCGAAACCCCAGATATGCAGCTGGCCGAACACGCTGTCCCACAGCGGGTCCACGGTGAAGAACAGCGCCAGGCGGAACACGCCCAGCCGGTGGATCAGCGTGTAGAGCACGTCGATGCCGATCTGGCGGCGGTCGGTCACGGGTTCGACCGGGCGCAGGCGTTGCAGCGGGCCGAACACCAGCACCAGCAGCGCGATCTGCAGCAGGCCGACCAGCAGCCACATGGTGGCGTCGTAGCCGTCCTCGATGAAGTTGCTCATGCCCAGGTGAAACAGCGCGGGCTGCACGAGGGTCTCGAAGAGCCATTGCTGGCACTCCCCGAACCATTGACTAAGCGTATCCATGATCAGTGATGCGTGGCGATCCAGCCCTTGTAGGCCGGATGCGTATCCAAGGTGGCGAAACAATAGCCCTTGCGCTGCAAGCCTTCAACCAGCGGCTCCAGCACGGCGGGGGCCCAGGGGTCCTGGCGCGACCAGATGCCCAGGTGGGCCAGCAGGACGTCGCCGGGCTTGATGTTGCGCAGCGCCTGCTCCAGCAGGCGGGCGTTGGGGAATTTGTCGCTGGGCAGCTCGTCGCCCAGGAAACCGGCCGGCGCCCAGCCCACGTGCTCGTAGCCGCATTCGCGGGCCGCCTTGAGCAGCGCCGGCGAGGTCTTGCCGCCCGGCGCGCGGTACAGCGGCAGCATGGCGCGGCCGGTCATCTGCGTGAAACGCGTGGCCGAACGCTTGATCTCTTCGCAATACTGCTGCGCGGTCCAGGTCTGGACCTTGCCCGTCTGCGGGCCGGCGCTGGGCTTGACGCGGAACTTGCCGTCCGGCAGGTCGCCCTGCCAGTAGACGTGGTCGTAGGTATGCGAGCCGAAGGCATGGCCCTCGGCGGCGCGCGCCTTCCACCAGGGCGCCCACTGGTCGTCCAGGCTGGCGCCGTCGGTCAGCGTGCGCTCGTTCGCCAGGAAGAACGTGACCTTGACCTGATGGCGGGCCAGCACGTCGGCCACCAGCGGGGCCACGCCCATGTGGCCGGTGTCGAAGGTCAGGTAGACGGGCTTGTCGCAAACCGCCGGGGCCGGCCCGGCGGCGCCGGCCAGCGCCGGCAGCAGCGCGGCCAGGCAGGCCGCCGCCAGCTTCGACGGCTCAGCGCGTCGGCGCATGGTTCAGCGTCCAGACGCCGTGCGGCGACTTGCCGACCGGCACCTGCTGCACGACCTTCTTCTGCTCCAGGTCGACCACGGTCAGCTTGCGCGCCCAGCGCGAGGTGACCAGCAGGGTCTTGCCGTCGGCCAGCACGTCCATGCAGTCCGGACCGCCCGGCACCGCGAAGGTGTCGGTCACGGCCAGCGTCTGCAGGTCGATGCGGCTGATGGAGTTGGCGGTGCGGTTGCTGACGAACAGGTGGCGCTTGTCGCCCTGCGCGCGGAAGGCGTGCGCGCCTGCCGCCGTCTTGATGCGGGTGACCAGCTTGGCCGGGCCATTGCTGACGTCATAAGCCTCGACATAGGAATCGCCGGTCAGGGCCACCAGCAGCGTTTTCTGGTCGGGCGTGAGGAACACGTCGGCCGGCGTCTTGCCCACCGACACGGTCCACTTCGGCGTCTGCGTGGCCAGGTCGATGGCGATCAGCTGGTCGCTGTCCTGCAGCGTGACGTAGGCCGTGGTGCTCTTGGCGTCGATCATGATGTGGCTGGGCGTCTTGCCCGCCGGGATGCGCTTGACCAGCTTCAGGTCGAAGCCCTTTTCCAGCGGCTTCCAGGCATAGATGTCGATGTGGTCCAGGCGGTTCGCGGCGGTGACGAACCACTTCATGTCGGGCGAGAACTGCAGCTGGTAGGGATCGACGATGCCGGTCAGCGTGCGCTGCACTTCGCCGGTCTTGGGATCCATCAGCGTGATCGAGTCGCCGGTGGCGTTGGCCACCATGAGCGACTTCTCGTCGGGCGTCAGGTACAGGTGGTGCGGCTCCTTGCCGGTGGGCACGCGGCGCACTTCCTTGTACGAGGCGGGATCGACGATGCTGACGTTGGCGTCCAGGGAATTCAGGACGAAGATGGGGGCCGAGGCCGCCGCGGCGCTAAGCGCCATCCCTGCGCCGAACAGGGCGCAGCGGACAAAATGCATGGGATTCAATTTCAAGGTCCGGCAAGGGGGGATCTGGCTCCGATCCCGGTGCCCGACATTTTGGCATAGCGGCAAGCTAAAAAAGCGACGGCGCAGGGTTTGGAAACAATCCCCGGCGGCTGTTGCTGGGTCGCAACAACCGCCGGCCCGCCCGGGCGCGCGACGTCACATGACGTGGCCGCCACATGAAGCCGCTACACGGTTGCGGCCCCCGCGTCAAAGCTTGGCGACCGACACCTCGGTGGCCTTGACGAAGGCCAGCACCTCGGTGCCCACCTGCAGGTCCAGTTCCTTGACCGAACGGGTCGTGATCACCGAGGTGACGATGCCCGCCGGCGTGTCCACGTCCACTTCGGACACCACCGGGCCGAGGATGATTTCCTTGATCTTGCCGCGGAACTGGTTGCGGGCGTTGATGGATTGAATGCTCATGACTTGCTCCCGAATTGAGAAAAACAAAGAAAATCCGCGCCCGCCGTTGCCGGCGCGGGCAATGCTAGATCGCCAGCTTCAAGTGCCGGATGGGAATCACCTGCGCCAGCGGCCGCGGCTCCTCTTCCGGCTGGCGCAGGACCACGCGCAGCACGCGCGCCTCCAGCGCGGCGAAGGCGGCCGATCCGCGCGCGCGCGGACGCGCCAGCGGCACGCGCTCGTCCAGCGCCACCCCGCCCTCGTCCAGCACCAGGATGCGGTCCGCCAGCGCCACGGCCTCGCCCACGTCGTGCGTCACCAGCACGGACGTGAAGCCATCGCGCCGCCACAGCGTCTCGATCAGCTGCTGCATGTCGATGCGCGTGAGCGCGTCCAGCGCACCCAGCGGCTCGTCCAGCAGCAGCAGGCCGGGCCGGTGCACCAGCGCCCGCGCCAGCGCGACCCGCTGGCGCTGTCCGCCCGACAGCTGCGCCGGCCAGTCGCCGCCGCGATCGCCCAGGCCAACCTGGCGCAGCACCGCCGCGGCCTGCGCCCGCTCCCGGCGCGGCAGGCCCAGCGCCACGTTGTCCAGCACCGACTTCCACGGCAGCAGTCGCGCGTCCTGGAACATGATGCGGACCCGGTCGTCGGCGCCCCATTGCGGAAACCCGTCGAACAGCACCGGCGAGCGCGCGGGCGGTCCGCCCTGCTCGCCGCTGGGCGCTTCCAGTCCCGCCAGCAGGCGCAGCAATGTGCTCTTGCCGCAGCCGCTGCGCCCGACCACCGCCACGAACTCGCCGGCGGCTAGTTCCAGATCCAGGCCGCGCAGCACCACGCGCTCGCCGTAGCGCTTGCCCAGCTTGCGCAGCGTCACGCTCAGCGGCGGCGTCGGTCCCGGCTCGGCCTGCGCCGCCCGGGCGTCCGCGTCGGCCTCGGGCCCCGTGCGGGCCGGCCCGTCCAGGTGCCGCAGCAGCTCGAACTCGTTGGGGTTGATGAACATGACGGCGGCCTCCCGATACCCGATCCTGTCCGCGCCCGGCCGCGCGGCCGTCAGCGGGACGCCTCCAGCTTGCGCTGGTCGTCGGTCTTGACGAAGCCGGCGAAGGATTTTTCGGTCACGGCCAGGAACTCGCGCGAGCGGTAGGCCGCCGCGATGTCCTGCACATAGGGCCTGGACAGATCGGCCGTGCGCACCGCCACCAGGTTCTGGTAGGTGGGCGTGGTCTTTTCCAGCGCCAGCGCCTCGGTCAGCTTGAGCCCGGACGCCAGCGCGAAATTGCCGTTGACGAAGGAATAGTCGGTGTCCTCCAGCGAGCGCGGCAACTGCGCCGCCTCCAGCGGGATCAGCTTGATCTTCTTCGGATTGGCGGCCACGTCCTTCTCCGACACCCGCAGCGGGTCGTAGCCCTCGCGCAGCTTGACCCAGCCCAGCTCCTGCAGCACCACCAGCGCGCGCGCCTGGTTGGTGGGATCGTTCGGCACGGCCACGCTCACGCCCTCGGGCGCGGCGTCCACGCTCTTGTATTTCCGGCTGTAGATGGCGATGGGCGCGGTCGGCACCTTCACCAGCTCTGACAGTTCCAGCTTGTTCTTGGTCGCGAAGTTCTGCAGGTAGACCACGTGCTGGAACGCGTTGGCGTCCAGCGCGCCCTGCGCCAGGGCGAAGTTGGGCTGCACATAGTCGTTGAACTCGACCACGCGCACCGTGTAGCCCTGCTTTTCCAGGATGGGTTTGATGCCCAGCTTGATCTGGTCGCTGTAGGGACCGGCGGTGGCGCCGAAGACGATTTCCTTCTTGGCCGGATCGGCCGCGACGGCGGCGCCGGACAGGGCCAGCGCGGCGACGGCGGCGGCCAGTTGACGGAGGGAGGGCTTGCGCAGGACGGACATGGACGACCTCGGAATGGCGTAGGGGAATCAGCGTTTATCGATGCGCCGGGCGATGGTGTTGCCGGCGAACTGGATGATCTGCACCAGCACGACCAGCAGCGCCACGGTCAGCGCCATCACGTCGGTCTGGAAGCGGTAATAGCCATAGCGGATGGCCAGGTCGCCGATGCCGCCGCCGCCCACCACGCCGGCCACGGCCGAGTAGGACAGGAAGCTCACCGCCAGCACGGTCAGCGCCAGCACCAGGCCGGAGCGCGCCTCCACCAGCAGCACACGGCGCACGATCTGCAGCTCCGACGCGCCGGCGGCATGCGCGGCCTCGATCACGCCGCGCGGCACTTCGCGCAGCACCTGTTCGACCAGCCGCGCGAAATACGGAATGGCGGCGAAGGACAGCGGCACGGCCGCGGCCACCGGGCCGATCGAGGTGCCGGCGATGACGCGCGTGAACGGCACCAGCGCCACCAGCAGGATGATGAAGGGAAAGGACCGCACGGTATTCACCGTCCAGCTCAACAGCTGGTGCAGCACGGGGCGGTCCAGCGACTGGCCCGGCCCGGTCAGGAACACCAGCACGCCCAGCGGCCCGCCCAGCAGGATGGACGCGGACAGGGCGATCGCCAGCATCAGGAAGGTCTGGCCGATGGCCACGCCCAGCTCGGGCAGCAATTGCACGAAGGTATCCAGCATCACGCCACCTCTTCATAGGGATGGGCGGCCTCGCGGATGAGTTCGCGCCCCAGCGCCGAACTCAGGTTCACGTGCGCGCCCGTGATCTCGGCCTGCTCCAGCACCCGGCCGTTCTCCATCACCGCGACGTGGCGGCACAGCGCGCGCACCACGGCCAGCTCGTGCGTAACGATGACGATGGTCACGCCCAGCCGCCGGTTGATGTCGCGCAGCACGCCCAGCACGGAACGCGTGGTCTCGGGATCCAGCGCGGAGGTGGGTTCGTCGCACAGCAGCACCGCCGGTTCGCTGGCCAGCGCGCGGGCGATGGCCACGCGCTGCTTCTGGCCGCCGGACAGCTGCGCCGGATGGCTGGCGGACTTGTCCGCCAGCCCCACGATCTCCAGGCACTCGCGCACCCGCGCGGCGATCTGTTCGCGGTCGCGGCCGCCGTGCACGCGCAGCGGGAAGGCCACGTTCTCGAACACGGTCTCGTTCTGCAGCAGGTTGAACTGCTGGAAGATCATGCCGATGTTCTGGCGCGCGGCGCGCAGCGCGGACTTGCCCAGGCCGGTCAGCTCGGTGCCGGCCACGTGCACGGCGCCATGGTCGGGCCGCTCCAGCAGGTTGATCAGGCGCAGCAGCGTGGACTTTCCGGCGCCGCTCTTGCCGATGATGCCGAAGGTGTCGCCGGCGCGGATCGACAGCGAAACGTCGCATACCGCATCGAAACGGCCCGCCGGCAGGCGGAAGGATTTGCTCACGGCGTCCAGCCGGATCACGGGCTGGGGCACGGCGGAAAGCGGGGAAAGCGTCGCGCTCTGGGTCATCGGGTAAATCCGGGAAATGGCAGTCGGTTCATCATCGGGACAGGATTGGGGTCAGGAATACGGCGTGGGTTCGGGCAACTGGTCCAGCAGCGCGTAGCGGCCCAGGTCGCGGATCTTGTAGGCCACGGGATCGTGCAGCGTGTGCACGCGGGCGTTGCGCCAGTGGCGGTCCAGGCCGTGGCGGTTGTGAGTGGAACTGGCGCCGGTCACGTCGAACAGCTCGGCGCCCACCGACAGCGCCGCGCGATGCGCCAGCACCTTGGCCTGCGCGCCGGCCACGGCGACGCGGCCGCGCTCTTCGGCGGTGACGGACGGGCCGCGCGCCAGCGCCTCGTCCAGCGCCTGCGCCGCCTGGTCGGCCAGCGCGCGGGCCGCCTGCAGCGACAGCCAGAACTCGCCGAAGCGCTCCTGCACGTAGGGATCGTCGGCGTGGCGCTCCACGCCCGAGGCGAACCACGGCCGGGCGGCGTCGCGCACATAGCCGCGCGCATCGTGATACGCGCCCTGCGCGATGCCCAGGTACAGGTTGGTCATGATCAGCTGCGCCACCTGCGAGCGCAGCGTGGCGCGCGCGGTCGGCGTGGCGCCCGGCGCCTGCAGCACCTGCACGGCCTCGAGCCGCACATGGTCGAAGCGCACCGTGCCGCTGTCGGTCTGGCGCTGGCCGAAGGCGTCCCAGTCCGGGTTGACGGTGATGCCCTCGACGCGCGTCGGCAACGCGGCGATCAGCGCCGTGCCGGACGGCTTGTGCCAGGCCGAGAAGGTCAGCAGGTCCGAGCCCACCGAACCCGAGCTGAAGCTCTTGACGCCGTCGATGCGATAGCCGTCCAGCTCGGCGCGCGCGACCACGCGGCGGTCCAGCGGATTGAGCGCATTGCCCCAGAACAGGTTGCGCGCCACGGTCGGCTCCAGGAAGTAGGCGTGCTGCTCGGGCGTGCCGTAGAGCAGCACCCCGGCCACCTGCAGATGGTGGAAACCGAATACATGCGCCAGCGCGCTGTCGGCCTGGGCCAGCCGGCGCACGGCGCCCAGGACCGTCGACCAGCTGGCGCCGGCCCCGCCATGCGCGGTCGGCACCGACAGCCGCAGCAGGCCGCTCTGGCGGATCAGCTCGCGCTCGCGGGCGGCATGTCCGCCCAGGCGGTCACGCTCGACGGCGGTGGCGGCCAGCGCCTGCGCCAGCGTTTCCAGCGCCTCGGCCGGCGTGGGCGGCGGCGCGTCGGCCGCGCGCCCGGAAGCGGCGCCCGCGCCGTCGTCGCGGCGCGCGTCCTGCACGGTTTGGATCTTGGCCATCATCACTCCTCGATGGCCGGCTCAAGCCGGCCGGTAAGCGGGGTTCCAGCGCAGCAGGCGCCGCTCCAGCGCGCGGGCCAGCGCGTCCGCGCCCTTGCCCAGCAGCGCGTAGAGCAGGATGCCCAGCAGCACCACGTCGGTCTGCAGGAACTCGCGCGCGTTCATGGTCATGTAGCCGATGCCGGACTGCGCCGAGATGGTCTCGGTCACGATCAGCACCACCCACACCAGGCCCAGCGCGAAGCGCAGGCCCACCAGCATGGACGGCAGCGCGCCGGGCAGGATCACGTCGCGGTACAAGCGCCAACCGCTCAGGCCGTAGGACCGGCCCATCTCGATCAGCGCCGGATCCACCGAGCGGATGCCGTGGAACGTGTTGAGATAAACGGGAAAGAACACGCCCACCGACAGCAGCGCCAACTTGGCGGTCTCTTCGATGCCGAACCACAGGATGAACAGCGGGATCAGCGCCAGCACTGGGATGTTGCGGATCATCTGCAAGGTGGTGTCCAGCAGCGTCTCGGCGCGGCGCGACGCGCCGTTCAGCAGGCCCAGCGCCAGGCCCAGCCCGCCGCCCAGCAGCAGGCCCCACAAGGCGCGCAGCGCGCTGACGCGCAGATGCAGCCACAGCTCGCCCGACACGGCCAGCGACCAGGCCGCGGCGGCCACGGCCGAGGGCGCGGGCAGGATGCGCGAGGACAGCCAGCCAGCCTGCGCAGCCAGCTGCCACAGCGCCAGGATGCCCAGCGGCACCAGCCAGGGCGCCAGCGCCGCGCGCCAGCCGCGTTCGGGGCGCGTATCCATCAGCTGGCCGCGACCTTCGGCACCAGCTCGGTGGCCATGACCTCGCCGAACGGGCCGGTCAGCACCGGATTGCCCTGGCGGCCACGGCCCTTGCCGGGCAGCAGCGGGAACACCAGCTCGGCGAAGCGGTACGACTCTTCCAGGTGCGGATAGCCCGAGAAGATGAAGGTGTCGATGCCCAGATCGGCGTACTCCTGGATGCGCGCCGCCACGGTCTGCGGATCGCCCACCAGGGCCGTGCCCGCGCCGCCGCGCACCAGGCCCACGCCGGCCCACAGGTTGGGCGCGATCTCCAGGTGCGAGCGGCCGCCACGGCCGTCGTCGAGCTTGCCGCCGTGCAGCGCGGCCATGCGGCGCTGGCCTTCCGAATCCATCCTGGCGAAGGCCGCCTGCGCGGCGTTCACCGTGTCCTCGCTCAGATGGCTGATCAGCTCGTCGGCGGCGGCCCAGGCCGCCGCCTCGGTCTCGCGCACGATGACATGCAGCCGGATGCCGAACTTGACGCTGCGTCCATGGCGCGCCGCGCGCTCGCGCACGTCGGCGATCTTGCGCGCCACGGCCTCGGGCGGCTCGCCCCAGGTCAGATACACGTCCAGCTGCTCGGCCGCCAGTTCGTGCGCGGCCTCGGACGAGCCGCCGAAGTACAGCGGCGGATACGGCTTCTGCGTCGGCGGATACAGCACCTTGCCGCCCTTGGACACCAGCTTTTCGCCGTCATGGCTGTAGCCCGCGCCCTCGTGGCTGGCGGCCAGGATGCCGCGCCAGATCTTCAGGTAGTCGGCGGTGATGGCGTAGCGCTCGTCATGGCTGACGAACACGCCGTCGCCTTCCAGCTCGCCGGGATCGCCGCCCGTCACCACATTGACCAGCAGGCGCCCTTGCGACAGGCGGTCGAAGGTGGCGGCCATGCGGGCGGAGAACTGCGGCGAGCTGACGCCGGGGCGGATCGCCACCAGGAACTTGAGCCGATTGGTCGCGCCGATCAGGCTGGAGGCCACCACCCAGGCGTCCTCGCAGGAGCGTCCGGTGGGCAGCAGCACGCCGTCGTAGCCCAGCGTGTCAGCGGCCACGGCCACCTGCCGGAAGTAGTCGTAGCCGGCCTCGCGCGCGCCCAGGCTGGTGCCCAGGTAACGCGAATCACCATGCGTGGGGATGAACCAGAATACGTCCATGAAAGTCCTTTCCTAGTGCATTTCAGTTGTGCATCACACCGTCGCCGCGCCATCGGGATGCCACGGAGCCGGCTTTGCCGGTCCGTAGGCATGCCCCCTTGAGGGGGAAGCGCGCAGCGCTTCGGGGGTGGGCTTCATTTCAGTATCGACGGCGCGGCGTCGAATACGTTGAGCGGTTTGGGGATGAGCTTGAGCGCATGAAACGCGTCCGCCACTTGCTGCTGCTCCTGCAGCACCTCGCGCGTGATCGGCTGCACGCCATAGGCCAGCCGGCTCGCCGCCAGCTCCACGATCTCGCGGTCCAGGCCCAGCACCGGTTGCAGCAGGGCCACGCTTTCGGCGCGGTGGTCGCGCGCCCACAGATCGCCCTTGCGCACTTCGTCCAGCACGGTCTGGATGATCTGCGGATGCGCCTTCTCGTAGCCGCTGGCGGCCAGGAAGAACTGGTAGTTCTTGACCACGCCGGTGCCGTCGGCCAGCACGCGCGCGCCCAGCTGTTTCTCGGCGGCGGCCTGGAACGGATCCCAGATGACCCAGGCGTCGATCGCGCCGCGCTCGAAGGCGGCGCGCGCGTCCGACGGCGTCAGGTAGACCACGTTCACGTCGCGGTAGGCCACGCCCGCGCGCTCCAGCTGCTTGACCAGCAGGTAGTGCACGTTCGAGCCCTTGTTCAGGGCGACCTTCCTGCCCTTCAGGTCGGCCACGCCGCGCAGCGGCGAATCCTTGGGCACCAGGATGGCCTCGCTGGCGGGCGCGGCGGGCTCGCTGCCCACGTACACCAGCGCGGCGCCGGCGGCCTGGGCGAAGATCGGCGGGGCCTCGCCCACCGTGCCGAAGTCGATCGAGCCCACGTTAAGGCCTTCCAGCAATTGCGGGCCGGCGGGGAACTCGGTCCACTTCACCGTCACGCCCTGCTCGGCCAGGCGCTTGTCCAGCGTGCCCAGCGCCTTGACGATGGTGAGCGTGCCGTATTTCTGAAAGCCGATGCGCAGCGTCTTGCCGTCCTGCGCCTGCGCGGCAGGCGCCAGCAGCGCCGCGCCCAACAGGCCCAGCAGGCCGCGCAGCAAGGCGCGGCGGATGGCGGAAGGAAACAGGTTCATGAGCGTTTTTCCGGTTCAGACGCTGAAGCCGCCGGCCAGCGCCAGCCGGCCCAGGTCATAGGCTTCATTGGCGACATAGGCATGCGGACGCAGCTGCTCGGACAGCCGGTCGACCGAGTCCTCCAGCCGCTGCCGCACGTCGTCGTCGATATGGGGCTGGCCGGCCTCGTCCACGCGCACCTGCTTGTCGGTGGCGTACACGCCGGCCAGGATGTGGCGCGCGCCCAGCGCGGACAGCACCGGCTTCAGGCCATATTCCAGCGCCAGCAGGTGCGCCGGGCTGCCGCCGGTGGCGATGGGCAGCACCACCTTGCCGGCCAGCGCCTTCTCGTCCAGCAGGTCCAGCACCGCCTTCAGGCCGCCGGCGAACGAGGCCTTGTAGACCGGTGTGGAAATCAGCACCGCGTCAGCGGCCGCGACGCGGGCGCGCAGCGCGCCGGCGGCGGGGCTGGCGTAGTGGCCCTCGATCAGTTCTTCGGCGGGAATGTCGCGCAGGCCCAGTTCGCCGATGCTCCAGCCGCCCGCGCGCAGCCGGTTGGCGGCATGGCGCAGCAGGGCGGAGGAACGGGAACGCTGCGACGGGCTGCCCGCCAGGGTGATGATGCTCATGGTGTGTCGCCGGAAGTCAGGGATGCGGAAAGGACGGCCGGACGCGTCAGAACGCGGGCACCAGCGAGCCCTTGAATTCTTTCTCGATGAAGGCGCGGACCTCGGGCGACTGGTAGGCCGCCACCAGCTTCTTGACCCAGGGCTGGTCGCGGTCCTTGGCGCGCACCGCGATCAGGTTGGCATAGGGGCCATCGGCGGCTTCGCGGCCGATGGCGTCGCGAGCGGGCACCAGGCCGGCCTGGTCGGCATAGTCGTTGTTGATGGCGGCGGCGGTCAGGTCATCGAGCGAGCGCGGCAGCTGCGCGGCGTCCAGCGGCACCAGCTTGAGCTTGCGCGGGTTGGACACCACGTCCTGCGGCGTGGCGTTGTTCTTCTGCTCGGCCTCGGGCTTGAGCGTGATCAGCTTGTAGGCCGCCAGCAGGCGCAGCGCGCGGTTGCCGTTGGAAGGGTCGTTCTGGATGCCCACCGAGGCGCCCTCGGGCAGGTCGCCCAGCGCCTTGATCTTGCGCGAATAGAAGCCCAGCGGCGCGGTGACGGTCAGCCCCACCGGCACGATGTCGAAGCCGCGCGCCTTGATCTGGTTGTCCAGGAAGGGCTTGTGCTGGAAGGCGTTGGCGTCCAGGTCGCCGGCGTTCAGCGCGGCATTGGGCAGCTGGTAGTCATTGAACTTGATCAGCTTGATCTCCAGGCCATCGCGGGCCGCGACCTGCTTGACCACGTCGAAGATCTTCTCGGTCGTGCCGACGGAAATGCCGACGCTGATGGAGGATTTTTGCTGCGCTTGCGCGCCGGCGGTGAAGGCGGTGGCCAGGACGGCGACGGACAGCAGGCGGATCAGGGCGGGCATCGTTTCGATTCCAGGATGGGACAGGAGACGAGACGATTCTGTCATCGCGGTTGCGCGCCGAAAAATACTTAGTCGGCATGATCTTATGTGCCTTATGTGGCCGCGCTTGCGCCGCATGGACAGCAACCCACTTCGGGAAATATGCGCTTATCGCCCGAAGTTCTAAACGAAGCCGGCGCCTTGCGGCGCCGGTTATCTGCCACGCATGCGCGCCGCGCGTTCAGGCGTAGGCGGTCCGGGCGCGCGCGCCCGCGTGTACGTCCGGCAAGGCCGCGCGGCCCGCGCCGAACAGCTTCTCGCGCAACGTGCCGTCGGCGTAGGCGGTCTTGTACGAGCCGCGCGATTGCAGCTCGGGAATCACCAGGTCGATGAAGTCCTCATAGCATTCCGGCGTGACCGTGCGCGCCAGGTTGAAGCCGTCGATGCCGGTTTCCGCGACCCAGGATTCCAGCTCGTCGGCCACCTGCGCGGCGCTGCCCACCAGCGCCGGATAGCGCCCGCCCAGCGCCATGTCGGCCAGCAGGTCGCGCACCGTGCGGTCGGTGCGCGCCACGGTCAGGCTGCGCACGGCGGATTCGATGGCGTTGTTCTTCACGTAGCGGATCGGCTCGTCCGGCGCGTAGGTGGAAAAATCGATGCCGGTGGAGCTGGCATAGTGCGCCAGGCCAGCCTCTGGGCTGGCGTAGCGCAGGTACTCGGCGTGCTTGTCCCGGGCTTCCCGTTCCGTGCGTCCGACGACGGCCGTGATGCCCATGAAGAACTTGATGTCGCGCGGATCGCGGCCCTCGCGCGCGACCGCCGCGCGTAGCTCGGACACCAGCTTGCGCAGCCCCTCCTTGGTCTGGCTGGAAACGAACACGCATTCCGCATGGCGCGCGGCGAAGGCCAGGCCCCGGCCCGACGAGCCCGCCTGGTACAGCACCGGCGTGCGTTGCGGCGAGGGCTCGGCCAGGTGATAGCCTTGAACACGATAGTATTTGCCGTCATGGTCCACCCGGCGCACGGCGGCGGGATCGGCATAGACCCGCGCGCGCTTGTCGGCCTTGACCGCGTCCGCGTCCCAGCTGCCTTCCCACAGCTGATAGGCCACGTCCAGGAATTCGTCGGCGCGGTCGTAGCGCTCGTCGTGCGCGATCTGCCCGGACAGCCCCATGGCGCGCGCCGCGCTCTCCAGGTAGCCCGTGACGATGTTCCAGCCCACGCGGCCCTGGGTCAGGTGGTCCAGCGTGGAGAAGCGGCGCGCCAGCAGATAAGGCGCCTCGTAGGTCAGGTTGACGGTGACGCCGAAGCCCAGGTGACGCGTGGCCGCCGCCATGGCCGGCACGATCAGCAGCGGGTCGTTGACCGGCAGCTGGATGGATTCGCGCAGGGTCAGGTCGGCCGAGTCCTGGTACACGTCGTACACGCCAACGATGTCGGCCAGGAACAGGCCGTCGAACAGGCCGCGCTCCAGCAGCCGGGCAAGGTGGGTCCAGTAGTCCAGCGTCTTGTAGGCGGTGGAGGTGTCGCGTGGATGCGTCCACAGCCCATGGTTGATGTGGCCCACGCAGTTCATGTTGAAGGCGTTGAGCAGGATCTGCTTCTTGGTCATGACGGACGGTCTTCCAGGCTTCTGGCCGGGGCCGGCGCGACGGCTGGCCCCGGCGGGGTTCAGGCATGCAGCCTATCGCCGCGCGCGCCGGCGCGGAAGAACCGATTGCGCATGCGCTTATGCGAGGCCGGCATAAGCGGCGCGCGCATATCGTCATCACCAAAGAGTGTTTGCCGGCGATGCGCATGCTTGCTTAGAGTCTGGGCTTGCCACTACCAGCCCACACCGCAGGCGGCAGCGCCTGCGCGGCATCGCGAGCAGATCCATGACCCTTTCCCCACCAGACACCCGCAACGGCGCCAGCGACCCACATGGCGTCGGCCAGACCCTGCATCGCTGGCTGATGGCCGCCGGCGCGCTGATGGGCACCGGCGCGCTGTTCCCCAACGTGATCCTGCCGGACGGCCGCGCCGGTGACGCCGCGCCGCCCGCCGCCGACCAGGCCGCGCCCGCCATCGGCCGCCGCGCCCCCGCGCACGCCTGACCCGCCGCCCGAAACGCCCGGCGCCGTCCGGGAAAACCCCGCCGCCCTCGTCCGAAAGCGGGACTGGATCACGCCAAAACACGGGCCTATACTGAATTCGCCGTTGCTGAACGTTCCTTTTTCCAAGGGAGAGGCAACATGTACAGGCACCTGCTCATCACCGTGGACGGCTCGCCGCTGTCCGATTCGGTTTTCCAGCGCAGCATCGTCTTCGCCAAGGAGATGAACGCCGCCGTCACCGTGCTGCGCGCCATTCCCGAAGACCACCTGCTGGTCTACCAGGCCGAGATGCTGGGCACCGCCCAGGGCTACCACACCGACCAGGCGCGCAAGAACGCGCAGGCCTACCTGGACGGGCTGGAGGCGCAGGCCCGCAATGCGCTGGTGCCCTGCTCCTGCATGGTGGCGGTCAACGACCACCCGCATGCCGCCATCGTCGACGCGGCCAAGGCGCAGGGCTGCGATCTCATCATCATGGGCTCGCATGGACGCCACGGCATGACCGGCTTCCTGCTGGGCAGCGAAACCCAGCGCGTGCTGGCGCAGACCAAGCTGCCGGTGCTGGTGCTGCGATAGCGCGCGGCCGCCGGCATGCGGACGCCGCCTAGGCGCCGGCGGGCACCCGCCCGCCGCGCCGGCGCCAGCCCGCCAGCGCCAGCACCAGGAAGAAGCCCACCGTGTAGGCCAGCACGTCCCACCAGTCCGGCACGCTGCCCAGCAGGATGCGCAGCAGCGGCTGCTTGATCTGCCAGCCGTAGAGCTTGGCCAGGTATTGGCCGAACTCGACCGCATAGCCCGTCAGCAGCGCCGCCACCGCCAGCGGCAGCACGCCCGCCCGGATGAAACTGCGGAACACCAGGTACACCCAGCCCACCGCCAGCACGTCGCCGACGAAGCCGCGCAGCCAGGGATAGGGTTTTCCCACGGTGGCGATCAGCGCCTCCACGGCGGTGAGCAGCAGCAGGGCCGCGAAGGCGCGGCCATCGAATCGTAGCGACATGGTCAAAGACGGAAATAGCGGTTATTGAAACCGCGCGCCGCGCAAAAACGTGGCGCGGCGGCGGGGTCCGGGCGCATACTCTGGCAAGCCGCCGCCGGACAGGTTGCGCAACGCCGGCAGCGTACTCGAAAAACTCCAGGAGACAACGAGTATGAGCACATCCGGCACCAACGGACGCCGGCGCTTCCTGCGCCAGGCCTGTACCCTGGGCGCGGCCGGCACGACAGCCGGCCAGGCCCTGAATGCGCTGGCGGCCCCCGCCACCGTCACCCTGCCCTTCGCCAATGGCGAGCGCGAGCTGATCGCCTACCCGCAAAAGCGCCCGCTGATCCGCCAGACCGCCCGGCCGCCGCAACTGGAGACGCCGTTCGAGGTCTACAACGAGGGCATCATCACCCCCAACGACGCCTTTTTCGTGCGCTATCACCTGGGGAACATCCCGACACGGATCGACCCGGCCGCCTACCGGCTGCGAGTGGGCGGCCTGGTGGACGCGCCGCTGGAACTGACGCTGGCCGACCTGAAGGAGAAGTTCGGCGCGCCGGTGGAGCTGGTGGCCGTGACCCAGTGTTCCGGCAACAGCCGCGGCTTCTTCGAGCCGCGCGTGGGCGGCGGGCAGCTGGGCAACGGCGCCATGGGCAATGCGCGCTGGCTCGGCATCCCCCTGTCGCGCGTGCTGGAGAAGGCCGGCATCGGCAAGGCCGCGCGCCAGGTCAGCTTCGAGGGCATGGACCGGCCGGTGCTGCCGGGCACGCCCGAGTTCGTCAAGGCGCTGGACGCGGCCCACGCGATGGACGGCGAGGTCATGCTGGCCTACGCCATGAACGGCGCCGACCTGCCCCTGCTGAACGGCTACCCCGTGCGCCTGGTGGTGCCGGGCCACTACGGCACCTACTGGGTCAAGCACCTGGCCGACATCACCGTGCTGGACAAGGAATTCGACGGCTACTGGATGCAGAAGGCCTACCGCATCCCGGACAACGACTGCGCCAGTACGCCGGTGGGCAAGGCGCCGGAGAAGACCCGTCCGATCGGCCGCTACAACGTGCGCAGCTTCATCACCAGCCTGGCCGACGGCGCCCGCGTGCCGCTGGGCCAGGCGCAGCGCGTGCGCGGCATCGCCTTCGACGGCGGGCGCGGCATCCGCGAGGTGCAGTTCTCGGCCGACGGCGGCAAGACCTGGCGCGCCGCCCAGCTGGGCCAGGATCTGGGGCGCTACTCGTTCCGCGAATGGCAGGCGGACTTCAAGCCGGAACGGGCCGGCGCCTACGAGCTGAAGGCCCGCGCCACCAACATGGCGGGCGAGACCCAGCCGCTGGAGGCGCTGTGGAACCCCGCCGGCTACATGCGCAACGTGGTCGAAACCCTGCGCGTCACCGCCGCCTGAGGAGCCCGTCATGAACCGTCATCTGCTTGCGCTGGCCGGCGCCGCCGCCCTGGCCATGCTGTCGCCGGCCCATGCGCTGGACATCCAGCTGCCCGCCGAAACCGCCACCCTGCATCCGGGCAACAGCCCCGGCGCCCAGAGCGCGGCCCAGTGCCTCATGTGCCATTCGGTGGACTACCTGTCCACCCAGCCGCCCATGCCGCTGGGCTTCTGGGAGGCCGAGGTGAAGAAGATGGTCGCCGTCTATGGCGCGCCCATCGCGCCGGACCAGGCGCAGCTGATCATCCAGTACCTGAACCAGGCCTACCCCCCGCCCCCGGCGGCGCCCGCCGCCGCGAAGTAGGCCGGGCCAGGCAGGCCCCGGGGCGGGCCCGGCCCGCCCGCCCCGCCATGCCATGCTGGCGTCCGGCTTTCGGCGTACCATTGGGCGACCCCGGCCCGCGGTACGGCCGGGGCGCTTCTTGAGGCCCGCATGCTCCAACCCGTTTCGGCCAACACCGACCTGCCCGCCGAGCCCGCCGCCGAGCCCGCCGCCGCGCCGGCGCCCGCGCTGCGCGTCAGCACGCTGTCCCCGCTGTCCTTCCCGGCGTTCCGCATCATCTGGATCGCCAACCTGTTCGCCAACCTGGGCACCTGGGCGCAGTCCGTCGCCGCGGCCTGGATCATCACCACCGAACAGAGCAGCCCGCTGCTGGTCGCCATGATCCAGGTGGCCGCCGCCTTTCCGCTGGTGGCCCTGTCCATCCTGACCGGCGTGCTGGCCGACAACTACGACCGCCGCAAGGTCATGCTGGCCGGCATGGGGCTGGAACTGGCCGGCGGCCTGTTCATCACCATCCTGGCCTTCGCCGGCCTGCTGCATCCGATCACGCTGATCGCCTCGGTCTTCTGCATCGCCATCGGCAGCGCCGTCGTGACGCCGGCCTGGCAGGCCGCGGTGGGCGAGCAGGTGCCTCGCGCCCACGTGGGCAGCGCGGTGCTCCTGAACAGCGTCAACTACAACGTCGCGCGCGCGGTCGGTCCGGCCATCGGCGGCCTGCTGCTGGGCGCGCTGGGCGCGCCCTGGGTGTTCCTGCTGAACTGCTTCTGCTATGGCGGCCTGATCTGGGCGATCTGGCGCTGGAAGCGCGACCTGCCCGAGCGCCGCCTGCCGCCCGAGCGCCTGCTGCAGGGCGCGGTCACGGCGCTGCGCTACACCCAGCACTCCACCGTGACGCGCGTGGTCATGCTGCGCGCCTTCGCCTTCGGCCTGTCGGCCAGCGCGCTGTGGGCGCTGCTGCCCCTGCTGGCCCACGAGCACGACGGCGGCAGCGCCATGCTGTACGGCTACATGCTGGGCGCGCTGGGCCTGGGCGCCATCCTGGGCAGCGTGCTGGTGCGCCGGGTGCAGGCGCGCTGGGGCGCCAGCGGCCTGATCAGCGCCGCCGCCGGCCTGCTGGCGGCCTGCCTGCTGGCGCTGGGCCTGACCGGCACGCTGTGGGTCGCCTTCCCCGCCCTGCTGCTGTCCGGCGGCTGCTGGATCGGCGTGCTGGCCACCTACAACACCACGGTGCAGATGCTGGTGCCGGACTGGGTCAAGGCGCGCTCGCTGGCGCTGTACCAGACCGCCATCTTCGGCGGGCTGGCGGCCGGCTCGTTCATGTGGGGCCATTTCGCCGGCACGCTGGGCGTGTCGGGCGCGCTGGCCGGCGCCGGCGTCATGCTGGGCCTGACGGTGCTGCTGTTGTATCGCTCGCGCCTGCCCGAGCAGGTGGACGCCCAGTCGCTGACGCGCGCCGACAGCGCCGAGCCGGCCCTGCAAGCCGCCGGTTTCGACACCGAGCACGGCGCGGTGCTGGTGGCGGTGCAGTACCAGATTCCGAACGACAAGCTGCGCGCGCTGATCGCCGCCGCCCATCCGCTGCGCCTGATGCGGCTGCGCAACGGCGCGCAGCAGTGGCAGCTGTTCCGCGACCTGGAGCGCGAAGGCGTGTGGCGCGAGGTCTTCCTGGTCGAGAGCTGGATGCAGTACCTGCGCATGCTGGACCGCATGACGCTGGCCGACAAGATGGTGCTGGACGGCGTGCGCGCGCTGCACGCCGGCGACGCGGCGCCGGAAGTGTCGCGCAACGTCAGCTACCTGGCGATGAACGGGGCGCAGGGATTCTCGCTGCGGCGGGATCCGGAGTCGCTGTAGGACGCCCGGCTCCTGGCCGGTCCTGGCGCGGGCTCAGAATGTGATGGTGGCCGTGACGGTATCGCTGTAGCTGCCCGGCCTGGGCGTGGCCTGCGCCGGCACCAGGCCGTAGACGGTATAACTCTGCGCCGCGCCCGTGCCCAGGCCGGCCAGGGGCGAGCCGCCCGTCGCGTCGCCCCAGACGATGGCGTAGTTCGACCCCTGGTACAGCTGGTAGCCGACCGTGTCGGCGGCGGTCGCGTGCTTCATCTTGCGCGCCAGCACATTGCCGCCCACCGTGCCGCCGTTCAATGCCAGCGAATACGCGTTGTTGTTGGTGCATTGCACGCTGATCTGGCTGCTGCCCGGCACCGGGGCCGTCAGCAGGCCCTGGGCCGGGAACACGAGATTGGTGGCGGAGATGGTGCAGTTCTTCTGCACCAGCGCCTTGATCGTCAACGGGATCTGCAAGGTCTGGGAAGGCGCGCTCAACGGGCAATTCTGCAGCAGTCCGATGAGCGGAAAGCTCTGCACATCCACCCTGGCCTGCGCGGTCGTGGCGTAGCTTTCCATGTATTGCGTATCGGCATTGTTCACGATGGCCACGGTGTTCTGGCCGCCCGGCAGCTTGGCATAGACGGTCGCCGACACCGACCCGGCGCCGATGCCGGTCAGCAGCTGCGAGGTGGGCGCCGTTGTCGTGGCGGCGCCCCAGACGTTGGAATAGCCGGAGTCCGTATACAGGTTGTAGTTCATGCGGTAGGCGCCGTTGCCCATCGCGCGCGCCGCGATCGACGGACTGGTACTGCCCACCCCGATGCTGATGCACACCCGCGTGAACAGCGACAGGCCGGAGCAGTCCAGCTTGATCAGCCCGCCGCTGTTGAGCGTATCCACCGGCAGCAAGGGATTGATCGTGCCGAAATCGATGGTGGTGGCGCTGGCCGACAGGCTGCAGCTCTGCGCCTGCGCCGCGCCGGCCCAGGCCCCGCACCACGCCATGACGATCAACACGATGGCACGTCTCATTGCGCAGGTTCCTCCAGGGGATGGCAGACAAACGGGCCCAGCGTGGGCATCAGGCGTCCGGGCTCGGCGCCGTATTCGAATTGCGCGCGGCAGGACGCGCCCTTGCCCTGCACCGTCAGGTGATTCAGCGCCTGCAGATCCTCGACGAAGGTCATGCCGTCGTAGCCCACCACGCCGCGCTTGCCGCTCTCGGCGTGCAGCACCCCGGCACCCGGCGGCAGGAACTTGCCGTCCGGCGTCCTCAGGATCACCGTGGCCGCCACATAGCGCTCCAGCTGGAAGTTCGCCACCACGCCCGAGCGCGACTGCGGCACCACCACCGCCTTGGTCGACTCCAGCCGCGTATCGACCGGCAGGTTCTCGGCATCGATCGACAGGCGATTGGCCTGGTACGGGATCAGGTCCGGCACCAGCAGGTGGCCCGAGCTGTCGGTCTTGCCCAGCTTGCGGTTCTCGTGCAGCACGTCCACGTCCGGCCGGCCCGTCGACACCAGCGCGAAGCTGTCGTTGATCCGGCGCGACGGCGTGACCACGCCGTCCATCAGCACCAGCGCCCCCGAGGCCTGCGCCGCCGCCTGCGTGCGTCCGCCCTGGTCCTGCGCCAGACCAGTCAGCTGGCCGTAGCGGCCCAGGTACTGCACCTGGCCCTGCGTGTAGGCCTGGCCGCCGCTGCGACCGCGCTGCACCGACCAGCCCGTGCCGCCCTCGTAGTCGATCGAACGCTGCGCGCCCATGTTGTAGCTGTCCTGGCCCTGCTGGCGGCTGGCCGATGCGAAGACCTGGGTGCGGTCCCCCAGCATCAGCGTCAGGCCCAGGTACACGCCGTTCGAGTCGGACTGGTTGAAGTCGTGGAACGCACTCAGGTTCATGGCCACGCGGCTGTGCAGGTTGACGGTATAGGTCGCCGAGCCCAGCCTGGCGGCCGGCGCGTCCGGCTGGCGATAGCCGATGTAGCTCAAGGCCACGCTCTGCGACCGCGTGATGGGAAACGACACGGTCGCGCGATCCGTCTGGCGCACCACCGGCGCGTCTTCGCGCGAGCCCAGGTCGCCGTAGTCGCCGAGCGCCCGGGTGGACAACAGGTCCAGGCTGAACTCGGGCCGCACGTACTGGTAGCCCAGGCTGGCCTGACCGCCCGCGTAGCGGCCGGCGCTGCCGGCCAGCGAACCGCTGACCACGCCCGCCTCGCCCAGCCTGACCAGCGCGCCCGCGCCCAGGTTATAGACGCCGGGCGCGCTTTCGGCATGGCCCTCCAGCGTCAGCGCTTCGTCCAACCCGTAGCGGCCCGATGCGCTGAAGGCCGGCGCGTGGTCGTAGTCGAACGAACGCACGCTGAACCGCCGCCGCACGAAACCGGCTTCCACCGAATAGCTGGACAGGCCGCGCGCCAGCAGGCGCGTGTCCACATACAGAGGCACCGTGGTCGCGATGCTGCGCCCCAGCGCATCGCGCGTGACGATGGTGGCCTGGCCCGCGCCGGTGATGCCGGGGATCTGGTTGACCACGAAGGGGCCCGCCGGCACGTTGCTGGAGTATTGCTGTACCCCGTTGATGTACAGCGCGATCGAGGACGGCACCACCGAGGACGCGCTGATCGCCGCCACCGGAAAGGTCACCAGGTCCGGCCGCAGCGAAAAGTTGCGCCCCCACTGCACGCCGGCGATGCGGATCGAGCGCGACCAGTCCAGCGACGACGTGATCGTGTCGCCCAGCCGCAGCGTGCGCATCGTGTCCTGGTCCGAGCGCGTCCAGTAGGTGTCATAGCGGATATAGCGGTCCGCCCGCCCGCCGGCATAGGTAATGCCGGTATTGCTGAACACGCCCGAGGGGCTGAAGTAGCGCTGCTCGGTATACAGCGACAGCCGGGACAGGCCGCTGGTCTGCGCGTAGGCGTCATAGTTCAGCACCAGCCCGCGCCCGCTGGTGGCCGGCGGCGCCCGCGACACGCCGCGCATGTCGAGTTGATAGGGCGTGCGCAAGGCATCCGGCACCACCAGGTTCACCGACTGCGTCGCGGCGTTGTAGCTGTAGCGCAGGCCCGGAATCGCATCCAGCCGCAGCTCCGGGCTGCCCGCCGCGCCGTCCGGCCCCGGCACGTCGATGCCGATCGAGCGCAGTGAATCGGCGCTGGCCGACAGCCGGCCCTGCGCATCGCGGAACCGCAGCAGTTGCGAGGTGTTGGCGCCGTTGATGCTCACTTCCAGGAATACGTCGCGCTCGGCGAGATCGCCGAACGACACCAGCTGATCGGGCGGCTCGGCCGCCTGCGCCACCGCGCACGACAGGGCGAGCGCGATGCTCCAGGCGCGTCGCCCGCATGTACGGGAAGCACATACCGCCATAGGCTGCCTACCTCTGGCGCGCCGCCTTCTTCCCAGGCCGGCGCGCGGCCAGTCAGTCCATCCGGGGCGCCACCGAGATCGCGCCGCCATTGATCAGGGCCTTGATGCGCACGGGGCCCGGCGCCTGCTGCCGGCCCGGGATGCGCCATTGCCGCTGGCGCTGGGCCAGCGCATAGCCCACCAGCCCGTCGACCTCGGCCACCGGCTTGCCGCCGCTGTCCAGCACCTGCAGGCTGGCCACCTGCGCGTAGCGGGTGCCGCTATTGTTCAGGCTCAGCACCCATTCCTTGCCCTCGCGCACGGCTTTCCAGCTCAGTTCCGGACGCGGCTCCGGCGTGGCGCCGGCCACGAACACCGGCACCGAATAGCGCAGCCGCAGCACCACGCCATTGACCGCCGGCGTGGACGGATCCGGGATCTCGTCGATGACCAGCCGATAGCTCTTCTCGATCGCCGCCGTCTCCCGCGACGCGCGCACCAACCGCACCAGCTGCTCGCTCCTGGGCGGCACCTGGATGATGGGCGGGCTGACCTGGATCTCGTCGGTGGGCAGCAGCACGTCGTCGCCGTCGCGCTGCTCCCAGGCATAGACCCGCACCTGGCCATAGACCGGCATCGCGTCCGGGTTGCGCAGCACGATGCCGCTGGCGCCCTGCTGCGGCGCCATGTCGACCATGACCGGGGAAATCTGCAGCGTGGCAGCGCCCGCCGGACCCGTCGGGCCCAGCAGGACCGCCACCGCCGCCAGCACTGCAAGCATGGCTGTGCGCACGGTGGCGGCTCCTCAGAAATAGACGGTGGCGGTGACGGTGGAGCTGTAGGTATCGGGCGCCGGAGTGGCCTGGGCCGGCACCGAGCCGTTGACGGTCAGCGTCTGCGCGGCCCCGGTGCCGGTGCCGCTCACGCGCGCCGCCACCGTGGAATCGCCCCACACCGTGGTCAGGTCGGCCTTGTACAGCTGGTAGCCGACCGACGACGTGGTGTTGACGGCTCCGAACATGTGCCGGCTGCTCTCGGTATTGCCCGTGCCGGTGCCCGCGCTCAGGCCGACGGTATACGGCGTGGTGTTGGTGCAGGTGACGGTCAGCGTCGAGGAGGACGCCACCGCCGCGCTCAACACGCCCTGGGGAGGGAAAGTCAGGTTGTTGGCCGCGATGGTGCAATTGGCCTGGATGATGATGCTGACGTTGAAGTTCGCCGTGCTTTGGCCCGCAGCCAGGCTTGATGCGCATGCCAGGAAGCAGGACAGGGAAAATGCGGCCGAGCGATAGATCAGGCGTTTCATGAGCGCGACTCCACGAAATACTGCTGAATCAACCTACCCGCAATTGATGCATGTCATGTCAATTTTGAAATTTGACGAAACATGCAGCTATTTTCCATTCTCTCCGGCTTTCTTCAAGACATTTTCGATATTTTCCCGTCTTTTTTCTGTCTTCCCCTTCGAAGTCGCACCAATGTTCAGCGATAAAACTTGTTGTAATTCAGCGAATTGCCTGTTTTTTTGAAAAAAGGGGCCGAATTAAGGCATGAAATGCCGCCTTGATTCGGTATTTTTCAGCGTCTTTATGTACGGATTTTTTCGATTATTGGCCGCATTAATTGCGGCAAGGACCAAACGTGACCGAGGAGTCTCAAAAATCCTCTCACTCGCCGCATTGCGCGGCTATCCGGTAGGCGACCGCCGTTGCCCCGCCGTGCGCGGGATTTGATATCCGAAAAAATATACCCGTGCATATTTAATTCGATGCCAATGTGGGGGCTTTAACGTTAATGGCGCTTTTCGCCCTTCAGGCAGATATAACGACCTGGCCCAGGATGTCTCGGCAGGCATTCCCATTTGCCATGTATTGCGCAACACTATTGCTTGAAATGTCGATTTGTTCCATGGTGTGCTGGCACATTCCGTTATGTTGTAACGCCAGCTAAATTCGCCTGCCTCCGAGCCGTTGTTGCCGATGTAGCACCCCCTAAGCACTCAAGAACGTCGCGCCATGAAACAGCTACTGAAAGACATCACCATCCGCCGCATGATCCTGGGCACCCTGCTCACCATCAGCGTCCTGCTCGCCGGCATGTCGGCCATCACCATCAACGGTTTGCGCGGCTCGGCGGATGCGCTGGCTGACAGCACCGAACTGCTGCACGAAATCTCCGCGCTTTCGCGCGTCAACGACCAGATCATGCGCGCGCGCCTGCGCCTGTCGCGCCAGATGGAATATGCCGCCGCCGGCGACGCCACCCAGGCGGCGGAGGAAGGCCGCAGCATCGACGCCGCCCTGGCCGAAGCCCGCAAGCAGCAGGCCATATTCCTGGAACTGGCCGGCAACGATGCCCCGGCCGCCATCCTGGACCCCATGAAATCGGGCTTCGAGGCCCTGACCGTGGCGGGCATCGCGGCACAGCGCGACCTGCTGACGGCCGGAGACTTGGCGCGCGCCCGCGCCCATGGCGCCGGCCCGGTCGTGACCGCCAGCCGCGCCTTCGGCAAGAGCATCGAGCAATACGAGGCCTACGCCAAGGAACGCGAGACCCAGCTGTGGGAGAGCGCCGCCGCCAAGCGGCGCAATGCCTATATCGGCACGGGCGCCGTGCTGGCGATCTGCCTGCTGCTGCTGGTGCTGGGCGACCTGTACGTGGTGCATTTCGTCAAGCGTCCGCTGGAGGACGTGCGCGGCCATTTCCAGCGCATCGCCGCCGGCGACCTGACCTCGCCGATCGCGGCCTTTGGCCGCAACTGCGTGGGGCAGGTGATCCCCTACCTGCAGGACATGCAGGCCAGCCTGGTCCGCACCGTGCACGCGGTGCGCGCGGGCGTACATGAAATCCATACGGGATCCAGCGAAATCGCCGCGGGCAACCAGGACCTGTCCAGCCGCACCGAGCAGCAGGCCGCCTCGCTGGAGGAAACCGCGGCCAGCATGGAGCAGCTGCTCTCCACCGTCAGCAGCAACGCGGAGAACGCGCGCCAGGCCAACCAGATGGCCTCGACCGCGTCCGCAGTCGCGCAACGCGGCGGACAGGCCGTGCGCGATGCCGTGAACACCATGCGCGAAATCGCCCAGGACTCCAGCCGCATCGAGGACATCGTCGGCGTGATCGACGGCATCGCGTTCCAGACCAACATCCTGGCGCTGAACGCGGCCGTGGAAGCGGCCCGCGCGGGCGAACAGGGCAAGGGCTTCGCGGTGGTGGCGGGCGAGGTGCGCTCGCTGGCGCAACGCAGCGCCACGGCAGCCAAGGAAATCAAGCAGCTGCTCAACACCTCGGGCGCCACGGTGCAGGCGGGGTCCACCCAGGTGGAGACCGCCGGGCGCACGATGGAGGAAATCGTGCGGGCCATCGAACATCTGACCTCGCTGGTGGCCGACATCGCCGCCGCCTCCCAGGAACAGGTCACGGGCATCGACCAGGTCAACACGGCGGTCACGCAGATGGATCACGTGACCCAGCAGAACGCCGCGCTGGTCGAAGAGGCCGCCGCCGCCGCGTCATCGCTGGAAACGCAAGCGCAGCGGCTGCAAAGCGCGGTCAGCGCCTTCCGCCTGCCGTCCCAGGCGGGCCTGCCGGCGCTGGCGATGGCGGCGTAGGCCGCGCGCATCGCCGCAAGCGCCCGGCCTGGCGGCCGTCAGGCCGCCGTGTCCGGCGCCGTCGCGTACACCAGCTGCCCATGCCGGACCACGCGCCTGGGCAGCTCGCCGCCGATCCAGTAGGCCAGCTCCGACGGATGATCGATGCTCCAGGCCACGAAGTCCGCCGCCTTGCCCGGTTCCAGCGTGCCATGCGTGGCTTGCAGCCCCAGCGCGCGGGCGCCGTGGATAGTGGCGCCGGCCAGCGCTTCCTCGGGCGTCAGGCGGAACAGCGTGCAGGCCATGCTCAGCATCAGGCGCAGCGACAGCGCCGGCGACGTGCCCGGGTTGAGGTCGGTGGAGATGGCTATCGGCACGCCGTGGCGGCGCAGCAGATCCACCGGCGGCAGCTGGGTCTCGCGCAGCGCGTAGAACGCGCCCGGCAGCAGCACCGCCACGGTGCCCGCCTGCGCCATGGCCAGCACATCGCTCTCGGTCAGGTATTCGAGGTGATCGGCCGACAGCGCGCCATGGCGCGCCGCCAGCGTGGCGCCGTGCAGCGAGGACAGCTGTTCGGCATGCAGCTTGACCGGCAGGCCCAGGTGCGCCGCGCTCTGGAACACGCGCTCGACCTGCGCCGGCGAGAACGCCAGGTGCTCGCAGAAGGCGTCCACGGCGTCCACCAGCCCTTCCGCCGCCAGCACCGGCAGCATGCGGCGGGCGACCTCGTCGATGTAGTCGTCCGGCCGGCCCGTGAACTCGGGCGGCAGCGCGTGCGCGGCCAGGCAGGTGGCGCGCACTGTCAGCGGCAGCGAGCGGCCCAGGCGGCGCGCGACGCGCAGCATCTTGCGCTCGTTGGGCAGGTCCAGGCCGTAGCCGGACTTGACCTCCAGCGTGGTCACGCCGTCGCGCAGCAGGTGCAACGCGCGCCGGCTCGCGTCCAGGTACAGCTCGTCCTCGGTGGCGGCGCGCGTGGCGCGCACCGTGCTGGCGATGCCGCCGCCGCGCGCGGCGATCTCGGCGTAGTCCACGCCCTGCAGGCGCTGCTCGAACTCCAGGCTGCGGTTGCCGCCGAACACCAGGTGGGTGTGGCAATCGACCAGGCCCGGCGTGACCCAGGCGCCGCCCAGGTCCTGCACGCCCGCCGCGCCGTCCAGCGGCATCTCGGCCTCGGGGCCGATCCAGGCGATGCGCCCGTCCTCGGTGACGATGGCCGCGCGCTCGATGATCGAGTACGCGCCGCCTTGCATCGTGGCGGCGTGGCAGTTGCGCCAGACCTGTTTCATTGCCGGTTCTCCTTGTTGCTTGCGTTGTTTCAGTCCGAGCCCTGCGTCAGCGGCCGGGACGGGGTTTGCGGCGCGCCCTGCTCCGGGACCCGCGCCTGCGCCGCCTTGCGCTGCGGCAGCACCCACAGGCGATAGGCGATGCACAGCAGCGCGATCCACACGGATCCCACGATAAGCGCAGCCTGCGTGTTGGGGAAGTAGCCCAGCACCAGGATCACGAAGACCATGAAGGCGATCGCCAGGATCGGGCCGGCCGGCCACAGTGGCACCGGGAACTTGAGCTGCGCGGCCTCCCGCGGGTCCATCTTGCGGCGCATGTTGAATTGCGACAGCAGGATCATCAGCCAGACCCAGACCGTGGCGAAGGTGGCGATGGAGGCAATCAGCAGGAACACGTCCTTCGGGATCAGGTAGTTCAGCACCACGCCGATCAGCAGCGCGGCCGACATCACCACCACCGTCATCCACGGCACGCCGCGACGCGACACGGCGGCGAAGCCGCGCGGCGCCTGGCCCTGCTGCGCCATGCCGTAGAGCATGCGGCCGGCGCCGAAGATATCGCTGTTGATGGCCGACACGGCGGCCGAGATCACCACGATGTTCAGGATGGTGGCGGCGGACGGAATGCCCAGCTGGTCGAAGATCTGCACGAAGGGGCTGCCCTGGCTGCCGATCTGCGACCACGGGAAGATGGCCATCAGCACGAACAGCGTCAGCACGTAGAACAGCAGGATGCGCAGGGGCACGGCATTGATGGCGCGCGGAATGGCGCGGCCCGGGTCCTTGGCCTCGCCGGCCGTGATGCCGATGATCTCGATGCCGCCGAAGGCGAACACCACCACCGCCAGCGACGCGATCAGGCCGCCGATGCCGTTGGGCATGAAGCCGCCGTGTTGCCAGAGATTGTGCACGCCGGTGGCCGGCGCGTCCGCGCTCAGGCCGATGCCGAACAGCATGATGCCCAGCCCGCCGGCGATCATGGCGACGATGGCCGCCACCTTCAGCAGCGACAGCCAGAATTCCAGTTCGCCGAACAGCTTGACGGTGCACAGGTTGAGCCCGCCGATCAGCAGCACGATGGCCAGCACCCAGATCCACTGCGGCACGTCGGGATACCAGAACCCCATGTAGAGCCCGAACGCCGTGACGTCGGCCAGGCAGACGATGATCATCTCGAAGGTGTAGGTCCAGCCCGTGATGAAGCCGGCCAGCGGTCCCAGGGACTGGCTCGCGTACTGGCCGAAGGAGCCGGCCACCGGATTGTGCACCGCCATTTCCCCGAGCGCGCGCATCACCATGTACACGGCGGCGCCGGCGATCAGGTAGGCGATCAGGACCGAGGGGCCCGCGGCCTGGATGGCCTTGGCCGAGCCGTAGAACAGGCCGGTGCCGATGGCCGACCCCAGCGCGATGAAGCGGATGTGCCGGGCGCTCAGCCCTCTCTTCAACTCACTGTTCTGCACTTCTTGCATGCTTGTCTCCATGTGGTGGGAATCGCCGCGGGCAGGGCCGAGCGCCGCCCGCGCGCCCTCTGCGGGGCGCTGCAAGCGGCTGCGGCGGGAGGGCCCGCGCCGCGCGCGCGAGCCGGTGCTGCGTTACAGGCTGGGCAACAGGCCCGCCGGCATCAGCGCGTTCAGGCTGCGTCCGGCGATCAGCGCGCTAGCCTGTTCGATGTCGGGCGCGAAGAAGCGATCCTTCTCGTAGTGCGCCACCTTCTGGCGCAGCAGCTGGCGCGCGCGCTCCAGCTTGGGCGAGGTCTTCAGGCCCTCGCGGAAGTCCAGGCCCTGGCAGGCGCCCAGCCATTCGATGGCCAGGATGTCGCGCACGTTCTCGGCCATCGGCCACAGGCGCTTGCCCGCGTTCGGCGCCATCGACACGTGGTCTTCCTGGTTGGCCGAGGTGGGCAGGCTGTCGACGCTGGCCGGATGCGCCAGCGCCTTGTTGTCGCTGGCCAGCGCGGCGGCCGTCACCTGGGCAATCATGAAGCCGGAGTTCACGCCGCCGTTGTTCACCAGGAAGGGCGGCAGCTGCGACATGTGCTTGTCCATCATCAGCGAGATGCGGCGTTCGGACAGCGCGCCGATCTCGGCCAGCGCCAACGCCAGATTGTCGGCGGCCATGGCCACCGGCTCGGCATGGAAGTTGCCGCCCGAAATCACGTCGCCTTCGGCGGCAAACACCAACGGGTTGTCCGACACGGCGTTGGCCTCGACTGCCAGCACCTCGGCGGCCTGGCGGATCTGCGTCAGGCAGGCGCCCATGACCTGCGGCTGGCAGCGCAGCGAATAGGGATCCTGCACCTTGCCGCAGTCGGCGTGCGAATGGCCGACCTCGCTGTCGTCGGTCAGCAAATCGCGGTAGACGGCGGCCACGTCGATCTGGCCGCGCTGGCCGCGCGCCGCGTGGATGCGCGGATCGAAGGGCGCGCGCGAGCCCAGCATGGCTTCCACGCTCAGGCCGCCGCAGACCAACGCCGCGGACATCAGGTCCTCGGCCTCGAACAGGCCGCGCAGCGCATAGGCGGTCGACACCTGGGTGCCGTTCAACAGCGCCAGGCCTTCCTTGGCCGCCAGCGTGAACGGCTGCAGGCCGGCGATTTCCAGCGCCTGGCGGGCCGGCAGCCACTCGCCGCGATGGCGCGCGCGATTCTCGCCCAGCAGCAGCAGGGACATGTGCGCCAGCGGCGCCAGGTCGCCCGACGCACCCACCGAGCCCTTGAGCGGGATATGCGGATAGACCTCGGCGTTGACCAGCGCGATCAGCGCGTCGATGACCTTGCGACGAATGCCGGAGTAGCCGCGCGCCAGGCTGTTGATCTTCAGCACCATGATCAGGCGCACCATGGCGTCGTCCAGCGGCTCGCCCACGCCGGCCGCGTGCGACAGCACCAGCGAGCTTTGCAGCGCTTCCAGGTCCTCGCGCGCGATGCGGGTGGACGCCAGCAGGCCGAAGCCGGTGTTGATGCCATAGGCGGTGCGGTCCTCGGCGATGATGCGCTCCACGCAGGCCACGCTGGCGTCGATCGGGCCGGCCGCCGACGGATCCAGGGTCAGGCGCTGCGGCTGGTGGTAGACCTGGCGCAGGTCGGACAGCGTGAGTTGGCCGGGTTTCAAGTGCAAATCCATTGTCGATCTCCTATGCCGCCGTCAGGCGGTATTCATGCGATGTCGTGGCCGCCGCTCGTGGCGTGGCGGCGCGCAGCCGGCGCGCCGTTGCGGGCCAGCAGGTAGTACAGGACGCCCGGCACGATCAGGCCGATGATCCAGGAAATATCCACGCCGCCCAGGTGCTGGACCAGGGGGCCGGTGTAGAGCTTGGTCGAGATGAAGGGCATCTGCACCAGCACGCCCACGGCGTAGGCGGTGAGGCCCGTCATGTTCCAGCGGCCGTAGCGCCCGTCGGGGTCGGCCAGCGCCGGCACGTCATAGCGCTCGCGGTTCACGAAGTAGTAGTCCACCAGGTTGACCGCGCTCCAGGGCGTGAAGAAGGCCAGCAGGAACAGGATGAAGGACTTGAACGCGCCCAGGAAGCTGTGCTGCCCGATCAGCGCGACGGCCGTCGCCGCGCCCACGATCAGCAGCACCGCGACCACGCGCTGCCGGTGCGTGACTTCGATGCTCCCGCGAAAGCCGCTGATGATGGTGGCGATGCACATGAAGCTGCCGTAGGAGTTCAGCGTCGAGATGGTGATCTTGCCGAAGGCGATGCTGAAATACAGCAGCGCGGCGATCGTGCCCGTGCCGCCCAGGCCCACGATATGGGCCACTTCCCGGCCGGCGAACTGGCCCGGCGCCATGGCCGCGGCCAGCACGCCCAGCACCATCGCGATCTGCGCGCCCGCCACCGAACCCAGGCCCACCGCCAGGAAAGTCCTGACCGAAGACGTGCGGCTGGGCAGGTAGCGCGAGTAATCGGCCACATACGGCCCGAAGGCGATCTGCCAGGAGGCCGCCAATGACACCGACAGCAGGAACGAGCTCCAGGTGAAATGGCGGTTGGCCAGCAGCTCGCCCACGTCGGCCAGCGCCATGACGCGGCTGAACAGGTAGACGAAGGCAACGATGCCCAGCAGCGTCGCCACCCGGCCGATGATGTGGATGACGCGGTAGCCGAACACGGTGGCCAGCACGATGGCGGCGGCGAACATCAGGATGCCGGCGCTGTCGCTCACGCCCAGCAGCTGGCCGATGGCCTGGCCGGACAGCACGGTGCCGGTGGCGGTGAAGCCCAGGTACATGACGCAAACCAGCGCGATGGGAATCGCCGCGCCGTAGACGCCGAACTGCACCCGGCTGGAGATCATCTGCGGCAGGCCCAATCGCGGTCCCTGCGCGGCGTGCAGCGCCATGATGGCGCCGCCGAACAACTGGCCGACCAGCAGGCCCGCCAGCGACCAGAACACGTCGCCGCCCAGCACCACCGCCAGGGCGCCGGTGACGATGGCCGTGATCTGCAGGTTGGCGCCCATCCACAGCGTGAACTGGCTATAGAGCTTGCCGTGCCGCTCCGATTCCGGGATGTAGTCGATAGAACGCCGCTCGATGAGCGGCGCCCGTTCCGATCCGGCTGGTGTCGCCATGCTTTCGTCTCCTGGCGCCTGTACACAGGCCGGCGCCTTTTCCCCATGTGCGGGAGCCGCGCCAGCGCGGCTCCCCGGACCACTCAGCGGCCCGTGATCATCGGCAGGTTCAGGCCCTGCTCGCGGGCGCAGTCGATCGCGATCTCGTAGCCCGCGTCGGCATGGCGCATGACGCCGGTGCCCGGGTCATTGGTCAGCACGCGGGCGATGCGTTCGGCGGCGGCGTCGGTGCCGTCGCAGACGATGACCATGCCCGAATGTTGCGAGAAGCCCATGCCCACGCCGCCGCCGTGATGCAGCGACACCCATGTGGCGCCGCTGGCGGTGTTCAGCAGCGCGTTGAGCAGCGGCCAGTCGGACACGGCGTCGGAACCGTCGCGCATGGCCTCGGTTTCACGGTTGGGGCTGGCCACCGAGCCGGAATCCAGATGGTCGCGGCCGATCACGATGGGCGCGGACAGCTCGCCGCTGCGCACCATCTCATTGAAGGCCAGGCCGAGCCTGGCGCGCTGGCCCAGGCCAACCCAGCAGATGCGCGCCGGCAGGCCCTGGAAGCTGATGCGTTCGCGCGCCATGTCCAGCCAGCGGTGCAGGTGCGCGTCGTCGGGGATCAGTTCCTTGACCTTGGCGTCGGTCTTGTAGATGTCCTGCGGATCGCCGGACAGCGCGGCCCAGCGGAACGGACCGACGCCACGGCAGAACAGCGGGCGGATATACGCGGGCACGAAGCCGGGGAAATCGAAGGCATTGTCCACGCCTTCTTCCTTGGCCATCTGGCGGATGTTATTGCCGTAGTCGAAGGTGGGCACGCCCTGCTTCTGGAATTCGAGCATGGCGCGCACGTGCCGGGCCATGGACTGCTTGGCCGCCTTGACCACGGCGGCGGGCTCGCTTTTCGCGCGTTCGCGGTATTCGGCCCAGGTCCAGCCGATGGGCAGATAGCCGTTGAGCGGATCATGCGCACTGGTCTGGTCGGTGACCATGTCCGGACGCACGCCGCGCCGCACCAGTTCCGGCAGGATCTCGGCGGCGTTGCCGCACAGCGCGATCGAGATCGCGCGACCTTCCTTGGTGTAGCGGGCGATGCGCGCCAGCGCGTCGTCCAGGTCGGCGGCCTGCTCGTCGACATAGCGGGTGCGCAGGCGGAAGTCGATGCTGGTCTGCTGGCATTCGATGTTCAGCGAGCAGGCGCCGGCCAGCGTCGCGGCCAGCGGCTGCGCGCCGCCCATGCCGCCCAGGCCGGCGGTCAGCACCCAGCGGCCCGCGAGCTTGCCGTCGTAATGCTGGCGGCCGGCTTCGACGAAGGTCTCGTAGGTGCCCTGCACGATGCCCTGGCTGCCGATGTAGATCCAGCTACCGGCGGTCATCTGGCCGTACATGGCCAGGCCGCGCGCATCCAGCTCGTTGAAGTGTTCCCAGGTGGCCCAGTGCGGCACCAGGTTGGAATTGGCGATCAGCACGCGCGGCGCATTCGCGTGGGTCTTGAACACGCCGACCGGCTTGCCGGACTGCACCAGCAGGGTTTCGTCCTCGTTCAAGTTCTTCAGCGACTCGACGATGCGGTCGTAGCAGTCCCAGTCGCGCGCGGCGCGGCCGATGCTGCCATAGACCACCAGCTCCTTGGGGTTCTCGGCCACGTCCGGATCGAGGTTGTTCATCAGCATGCGCAACGGCGCTTCGGTCAGCCAGCTCTTGGCCGTCAGCTGCCTGCCGCGCGGGGCGCGGATTTCAACGTCGCGGTAGCGTTTCGATTTTTCCATCGTGGTCTCCATAGCCAGGTGCGCCGCGCCTTGGATCCGCGGCCATTGGCCGAATCATAGGATGCCTATGCTTGTATATACAAGATGGGACGAGCTGTTTTTTCATCAGGGATTACCCGCAGCAAAGACGAAGCGCGGGCGCGCGACCGCGCCCCGCCCGCGAGGCGGACGGAGCGGAAAAACCGGGGTCGGAAAGGCCGCCGCGCTCAGGCGGCGACGGGCAGCAGCTCGATCAGGCAGGCGTCCAGCGCGGCGGACGCCATCGCCGGCTCGATGCGGTATTCGGCCAGGCCGCCGGCCGTTTCGATGTGCAGGCAGTCATGTCGCGACGGCAGCTCGTGGCGCGCGCCGTCCACGGTCAGCGCCAGCGGCGCGTCGGACGCGTTCAGCAGCAGCACGGCGCGAGCCGAGCTGTGGAACACGCAGGTTGCGTTCAACCATTGCAGGCGGGCCTGCCAGCGTGCCGGCGCGTAGAACAGGTTGAAGTCGCGGATGGGGCCATCCAGCAGGCGGCAGTCCACCTTGGCGTCGCCACGGAAGGCATAGGCGCGGCGCGGCCCCAGCGGCGGCTCGCGCCGGCCGTCGACGGTCAGCTCGATGCCCGCGCCTTCCAGCACGGTGATGATGCGCTGGAAGCCGTCAAAGGCGGAAAAACCGCCATCCTGCCCCACGTCCGCGATGGACAGGCGCCATTCGAAGCCGGCCGTGCTGCCGCCGGGATTGCAGGCCACTTCCTGGGTGGTGCCGCCGCCGTTGCGCCACGGCATGCGCGGATAGTCCCGCGCCCGGTACAGGCGCGCGTCGAACTGGGTCATGTGGTGAATTTTCCTTCGAGACGGTGGCGCGATCCGGGATGGATCAGGCGGGCCAGCGTGACCGCGCGTTCGCCCGACCAGGTGCGCCTGCGGATCAGCAGGCAGGGTTCGTCGCGCTCGATCTGCAGCAGCTGGCATTCGCGCGGCTTGGCGCGGATCGCCTCGACCACGTGCTCGCCCTCGGTCAGCGGCGCCACGCGCGTCAGGTATTCATAGGGCGTGCCCTGCGTGAAGTCCTGCTTGAGATAGTCGGGCGCCAGCTTGACGTTGACGTAGCGGTCTTCGAGCTGGATCGGCAGGTCGTCCTCGTAGTGCACGATGATCGAATGAAACACCGGCTGGCCTTCGCGGATCTCCAGCATCAGGGCCTGCTCGTTGCCGGCGGGTTCCTCGACCAGCCGGATGACGCGGCTGTGATGGTGGTGATTGCGCGCGGCGATCTCGTCGGCGATGTTGTTCACCGCGAACAGCGCCGAACGGGCCTTGGGCTGTGCCACGAACGTGCCCACGCCCTGCATGCGCACCAGCAAACCTTCGGCGGTAAGCTCGCGCAGGGCGCGGTTGATGGTCATGCGGCTGAAGCCCAATTCCTCGACCAGCTCGCTTTCGGACGGCACGCGATAGTGCGCGGGCCAGGCGCCGCTGCGGATCTGCTGGGCGATCATCTGCTTGACCCGCGCATACAGCGGGGCGGGCAGGGCGTCTGGCTGGACGGGCAATCGGGTAGGGTTGGAAACCACGAAACAGTCCTGTGCTGGGGCGGCAGGCAGGATGCGAGCGCCTGGCCGGTTCTCATGTTTCGGGAATTATATAGAGGATGCCTAGACACGTATAGACATCATTGCGAACGGAGCCGCAACGCCCGGTTCCTGGCGCCGTCCTGGACGCCGGGCAGTGAATTTCCTATACTCCCCCCCTGTATCTAACGGAGCCCCAGCCGTGCCCCACAGCCCGCAAGAGAAAAAGCGCGTCACGACCCGCCTGCGCCGCATCCAGGGCCAGGCCCTGGCGCTGGAGCGCGCCGTCAACGACGGCACGGAATGCGGCGCGCTGCTGCAACAGCTGGCGGCCCTGCGCGGCGCGGCCACCGGGCTGATGGCCGAAGTGCTGGAAAGCCATCTGCGCGAAACCTTCGCGCAATCGGCCCAGGCGCCCGCCCCGACCGCCGACGCCGATGCCGAGATCGACCAGATCATGCGCATCGTCCGCACTTATCTTAAATGAACAAGGCCCACCCCCGAAGCGCTATCGCGCTCCCCCCTCAAAGGGGGCGCTGCAGCGGACCGGCAAAGCCGGCTCCGCGCAGCCCGGCCAGGGCAACATCCGCGCACATGGCCCCGCGTCGTGTACGGCAGAAGCAACACCATCGTCAACGCTCTGGAGCATCATCATGAAATCACGCGCAGCAGTCGCATTCGGACCCGGCAAGCCGCTGGAAATCGTTGAAATCGACGTGGCGCCGCCGCGACGCGGGGAAGTGCTGGTGCGCATCACGCACACCGGCGTCTGCCACACCGACGCCTTCACCCTGAGCGGCGACGACCCCGAGGGCCTGTTCCCCGCCGTGCTGGGCCACGAAGGCGCCGGCGTGGTGGTCGAAGTGGGCGAGGGCGTCACCTCGCTGCAGCCCGGCGACCACGTCATCCCGCTCTACACGGCCGAATGCCGCGAATGCAAGTTCTGCCTGTCCGGCAAGACCAACCTGTGCCAGAAGGTCCGCGCCACGCAGGGCAAGGGCGTCATGCCCGACGGCAGCTCGCGCTTCAGCTACGAAGGCAAGCCGCTCTACCACTACATGGGCTGCTCGACCTTCAGCGAATACACCGTGGTCAACGAGATCTCGCTAGCCAAGATCAACCCGGCCGCGCCGCACGAAAAGGTCTGCCTGCTGGGCTGCGGCGTGACCACCGGCCTGGGCGCGGTCCACAACACCGCCAAGGTCAAGGAAGGCGACACCGTCGCCGTGTTCGGCCTGGGCGGCATCGGCCTGGCGGTGATCCAGGGCGCAGTGCAGGCCAAGGCCGGCCGCATCATCGCCGTCGACACCAATCCCAACAAGTTCATCCTGGCTCAGGCCATGGGCGCGACCGACTGCATCAATCCCAAGGATCACGAGCGTCCCATCCAGGACGTGATCGTCGAGCTGACCGACGGCGGCGTGGACTTCTCGTTCGAGTGCATCGGCAACGTCAACGTGATGCGCGCGGCGCTGGAATGCTGCCACAAGGGCTGGGGCGAGAGCATCATCATCGGCGTGGCCGGCGCCGGCCAGGAAATCAGCACGCGCCCGTTCCAGCTGGTCACCGGCCGCGTCTGGCGCGGCTCCGCCTTTGGCGGCGTCAAGGGCCGCACCCAGCTGCCCGGCATGGTCGAGGACGCCATGAGCGGCAAGATCGACCTGGATCCCTTCGTCACCCACACGCTGCCGCTGGACCGCATCAACGAAGCCTTCGACCTGATGCACGAGGGCAAGTCGATCCGCACCGTGATCCACTACTGATCCATCGCGTCACACCGGCATTCACGGGCGGCCCACGGGCCGCCCGTTATTTTTTCTTCACGCCCGGTTCATCTGCACGTCATCTGCCGCCACGATCATTCGCCGTTCCAAGACCAAGCACGCGGGAAAGAGAATGGACTGGAAGCAAGACTGGAAGCGGCATTGCGCGCGCGCGACGATGCTGGGAATGATGGCGCTGGTGGCCGCCTGCGGCGGCAGCGACGATGACGACGACAGCCCGGCGCCGACCCCGCCCGCCACGCCGCCCGCCGCCTCCCGGCCAATGGAGCTGACGATCCTGCACATCAACGATCATCACTCCAACCTGGACAGCAAGAAAAAGGACTTCAAGCTCAAGAACGCCGCCGGCGCGACCGTGACGGTCAACGCCGACGCCGGCGGCTTCGCCCGCGTGACGGGCGCCATCAAGGCGCTTTCGGCCGCCTCGCCCAATGTGCTCAAGCTGCATGCCGGCGACGCCACCACCGGCACCTTGTACTTCAACCGCGCGGGCGATCCGGGCGAGGCCGACGCGGCCATGATGAACACGGTCTGCTTCGACGCCATGACGCTGGGCAACCACGAATTCGACAAGGGCGACAGCGGCCTGAAGCGCTTCATCGACCTGCTGCACAAGGGCGCCTGCCAGACGCCGGTGCTCAGCGCCAACGTGACCTTCGGCGCCAACTCCGCGCTGAACGCCTCGCGCGCGCCCGGCCTGGTCAAGCCCGCCATCGTGCTGCAACGCGACGGCCAGTCCATCGGCCTGGTCGGCCTGACCATCGCCAACAAGACGCAGCAGTCATCCAGCCCCGATCCCGGCACCGTGTTCGGCGACGAGACCGCCGCCGCGCAGCAGCAGATCGACGCGCTGCGCGCGCAAGGCGTGAACAAGATCATCGTGATGAGCCACATCGGCTACGACTACGACAAACAGATCATCCCCAACCTGAGCGGCGTGGACGTGGTGGTGGGCGGCGATTCGCACACCCTGCTCGGGCCCGCCGGCATGGCGGGCTACGGCGTCGGCTCGCCGGCCGGCGCCTACCCCACCGAAGTGAAGAACAAGGACGGCAAGCGCGTCTGCCTGGTTCAGGCCTGGGAATACTCGCAAGTGGTGGGCGAGCTGAAGGTCAGCTTCGACGCCAGCGGCGACGTGACGGCCTGCGCCGGCACGCCGCACGTGCTGATGGGCAGCGCCTACAAGATCGGCGGCGCGGCGGTCTCCCCGGCGGACCAGGCCGCCATCGCGGCCGACATCAAGGCCAGCGGCTTCCTGTATCCGCAGGAGCCGGACGCCGACGCGCTGGCCGTGCTGCAGCCCTTCAAGGCCAAGGTCGACACCTTCAGCGCCAGCCAGGTGGCCCGGGTGCCGCAGGAACTGTGCTCGCGCCGCGTGCCGGGCGGCCCCGGCTCGCGCGACTACAGCCGGTCCGGCGTGGATTGCAATACGCTGGGCAGCGTCAGCCTGCGCGGCGGCGACATCCAGCAGCTGGTGGCCCAGGCCTACCTGGAAGTGGGCAACGCCAGCTACGGCGGCGCCGACATCTCGCTGCAAAGCGGCGGCGGCGTGCGCGTGCCCCTCAAGGGCACCGTGACCGCGGCCAACGTGATCGAGGTGGTGCCCTTCGGCAACATGCTGTGGCGCCTGAACGTGACCGGCGCCGAGGTCAAGAGCATGCTGGAAGACGGCATGCAGGCGGTCTATGGTCCGGGCGGCTCGACCGGTCCGTATCCGTACACGGGCGGCCTGCGCTTCGACGTCAACGCCGCGCAACCGCAAGGCAGCCGGGTGTCCAACATCGAGGTCCACGACGCCGCCACGTCCTCGTGGGGTCCGCTGGACGCCAGCCGCACGTACAAGCTCTTCGTGCTGAGCTTCAACGCCACCGGCGGCGACGGCTACAAGACCCTGGCCAATGTGCCGGCCGCGCGCCGCCAGGACATCGGCGTGCTGGATGCCGACGTGCTGCAGGCCTACATCGACAAGCAGGCCAAGGATCCGGCCACCGGCCTGCCGGTGCTGAACCTGCTGCCGATCAGCCAGTACAGCACCAAGTCCTACACCGAGTAGGACGGACTGCCCGCCGCGCGCGGGAGCGGGCTCAGTTGCCCCGCTCCTGCTCGCGGCGCAGCGCGGCGTCGTACTCGGGGCCGTTGCGCAGGCGCAGGTACTCCGCATAGCGCTTGCGGTACTTGGCGCTGTAGACGTCGGGTTCCTGGTTGCCGCGATACAGATCGGACATGCCGGACTTCTTCCACACGGCCAGATCGGCCAGCACCTGGGCGCGCGTCAGCGGCGCGGAGGCATCGCCGGGCGCGGATGCCATGGCGGCGGCCTGGCGCGGCGCGGCATAGGCTTGGGGGTTGCCGCCGGCAGGGCCCTGCGCGAGCGCGCTCGTGGACAGGGCCAGGGCCAGCATGCAGGACGACGCAGCGATGGGACGTTTCATGATTTCTCCTTAACGGGCGACAGGCCGCCGTGATGGGCGGCCGGAATGCCGGGTGCCGGAATCGCCCTGTCGGGCGCGCACCGGGCGCATGGAGAAAGTCTAGGGAAGCGGCTGCGACAGAAGCCCGACGCCAGGATTAGTTTTCGGTAATCCGAGGCGCCGACAGGCCAAAGCCGATGGTGATGTCGCGGCCCTCGGAAGCGGCGAAGGGCCGACCGCCGTGCATGCGGGCAATGGCCGCGACGATGGCCAGCCCAAGCCCGTGGTGGTTGGCATCGAAGCCACGCGCCTCGTCGCCGCGGTAGAAGCGGTGGAACAGCCTGGGCAGGTGCTCCTTGGCAATGGGCTCGCCGGCATTGCTGACGGCGATCAGCGCGTGCTCGTCGTCGCGCGACACATGGATGCGTATCGTGCTTCCCGCGTCCGCGTAGCGCACCGCGTTCGACACCAGGTTGGACACGGCCCGCTGCAACAGCGGGCGGTCGATGCAGGCGGCGGCCTCGCCCGAAACAGCCAGCGTCAGCCCGCGCTCCTGCGCCTCGGCCTCGTGGTAGTCGGCCACCTCGCCCAGCACCTCGGACAGCCGGTCGACCCAGACGCCGCGCGCCTGCGCGCCACGATCGGCCTGCGACAGGAACAGCATGTCGTTGACCATGCCGGACAGCCGCTGCAGCTCTTCCAGGTTGGAGCCCATGACATCGCGCAGCACCGCCTCGGAACGGCGGCCGCTCAGCGCCAGCTCGGTCTGGCCGATCAGCGTGGCCAGCGGCGTGCGCATCTCGTGCGCCACGTCGGCGTTGAAGCCCTCCATCTGCACATAGGCCCGCTCCAGGCGCTGCAGCACGGCATTGAACTGCCGCACCAGCGGCTGGATTTCCTCGGACTGTCCGCTTTCGTCCAGCCGTTCGCCGATGCGGTCCGGGGCGAGCCGCGCCGCCTGGCGCCCCAGCTCGTCCACGGGAGCCATGGCTCGCCGCACCAGCAGCGCCGCGATGCCCGACACCGCGGCCGCGCCCACGAAGGCGCAGGCGATCAGGGTCCAGGCCAGCGCGGCGCGCAGATGCAGGTCGGACGTGATGTCCAGCACCAGCTCGGCCTGCATGGCATCGCCCGGCGTGCCCGGCACCGGCAGCGAGAAACTGATGCGCCGCTCGTGTGCGTGATCTTCGTCCTCGGCGATGTCGGCGCCGAACGCGGTCTTGGCGCCATCGATCTCCAGCACCAGGGAAAAATCCGGGCGGCCATAGAAGAAATCGCTGAGCTTGTGCCGCAGGGTGGTCGAGTCGCCGGTGGCGGCGTTCTCGTCGACCAGGTGGCGGATGACTTCCATCTTCTGCTGCAGCAGCGCTTCCTGGCGGATCTGCAGGTTCAGGTTGGTGGCGTAATACACCGCCAGGCACACCCCGCCCAGCCCCAGGAACGTCAGCATCGCCAGCCAGCGCGAGAGCCAGCGGCGCAGGGAGCCGGAGCGCGGCTGCATCAGTCTTCCCGCAGTTCCAGCACGTAGCCCATGCCGCGCACCGTGTGCAGCAGCTTCTGGTCAAAGGGGTCGTCGACCTTGCCGCGCAGGCGTCGCACCGCGACCTCGACCACATTGGTGTTGCTGTTGAAATTGATGTCCCATACCTGCTCGGCCAGTTCCAGCCGCGATAGCACCTCACCCTGCTTGCGCATCAGCAGCGCCAACAGCGTGAATTCCTTGGCCGTCAGGTCCAGCCGGACGCCGCCGCGCGACGCGCGCCGGCGCAACAGGTCCAGTTCCAGGTCGCCCACGCGCAGCACATTCTGCCCGCCGGCCTCGGCCTGGTTCTGGCCGCTGCGACGGCCCAGCGCCAGCACGCGCGCCAGCAGCTCCGACAGGGCGAAGGGCTTCACCAGGTAGTCGTCGGCGCCATCGCGCAGCCCCTTGACGCGGTCCTCGATCTTGTCGCGCGCCGTCAACATCAGCACCGGCACGCGGTCGCTCTTGCGCAATTCGCGCAGCACCGAGAAGCCGTCCATGCCGGGCAGCATCACATCTAGCAGGATCAGGTCGTACTGGCTTTCGCGAGCCAGATGCAGGCCGCTGATCCCGTCCATCGCGACGTCCACCACATAGTTGTGTTCCGTCAGCGCCAGGCGCAGGTATTCGGCCAGTTTCTTCTCGTCTTCGATTACCAGTACTTTCATGGGGCCCGTGGGTGAAAAAAGGGCTGAGCGGCGCCGGTGCGCCGCCAACAGGCCGCGCCGGCCGGAAACGATCCAGCCATTCTATCGCTTGCGGATCTTGCACGGATAGCGCGCATCGCGCCATGCCGATTTGCGCGGCGCGGCAGGCTCAGCTGAAAAAGGGCGGGACGGCTAAAGCCGGTCCGCCCGCAGGCGCGCGGCCGCCCAGGG
>NZ_JCBANG010000035.1:0-57873 GCF_059760905.1 Achromobacter sp. 1011811831 | reverse complement strand
CCCGCGTTTTCTTTTGGTTTGGGGATTTTTGCCAATCTTGGCAACTGCGTTCCCTATCGTTTCGGTGGCTAAGTGGCTGTTGCAGTAGTTCGCCAATCGCCTGCAGATTGGCGAACTCAAAATCAAGGAAATTTCGATGAAAAGCGGTCTGGGATTGGCGGCTTTAACGGTATGGGCGTCTTGCATGGCGCAGCCAGCGTTTGGGCAGGTGCCTCTGCGGACAGCAGCGGACGTAAGGTTCATCACAGACGAGGCAGTGACATCGCGCAAGGCGTGGTCTGCGTCGGAAACACAAGCCGCTGCTGGGGAAATAGTGGCCGCGTTAAACGGCGCAGAGGCGATGCTCAAACGCGCGCTGCAGGAGAAGGACACCACGTTCTTTACGGGTGCTGGGCCGGCCTATGTTGAGCGGACGTGGTTAATGCAGACCGCTGAGCTGATCTCGCCAGTCCTGGGCGTGCAGCTGCGCGGCGCACGCAATACGCTCGTCGTTCCGCTGATGCCTTGCAAGCAGGCTTCCCTTGAGCTGGCCACGGTGTTTAACGGTTATCGGACGGCGTTTCTGCAACAGCGGACCATGGCAGATGTACAGCCCGCCGTTGTTGCAGCGGCCCGCGCCTATGACCGCGCCATGACGGAATGTCGTCAGGTCGCGGCTCCGACGTAGCCAGGCTAGAGTCAGTCTCAAACAACGTGCATTTTTCCCAGACTTCGGCGATCCGAAGCTATTTAGTCGCAAAGTCTTGGCAGATTGGTTGACCGGCTAGGTCTTTGTTTTTCTTAGGAATTCCGACCAACATCGGGTCTTGCCTCAGTCTCAAACTGCGCACCTCCCCACAGTGGCTGTATCGTTTGGTGCTGGCTGCTGACTTGTGCCTAAGCACCGCGCCTACGGTGTACAGATCGACCTTTGAATTGATCGTCTCGCTTGCTGTGCTATGGCGAAGATCATGGAACCGCAGATTCTCCAGGCCGATTGCCCGGGCAAGCGGTTTGAACCCCGGCCCCGAGGGCGAGATTCGCGTCTTCCATGACGACATTTTGTCTGACCAGTAGGCAGTCTTCCGGGATCCACTACAGACATGCCTGGAAGTCATCCGACTGAGCGAGTTTGGTGAGATTGATCCCGACATCACGTTCAGCTTTGTCCCGCTGTGGCAGCTGAGCCAGAAAGAGCAGGCTGAAGTACGCAAGCTGGACGCCGACACGGACGATCGTCGATTCGATCGAGGGGCCGCGCACAGGTACTGCGGCGTTGACCGAGAACATGCGCGCTCACGCAATCGTGCGCGACACGTCGAGCTTCAAGCAGAAGAAGTCTCAGGGCACGTGGGGCGCTGTCATCAAGGTTCCGATGGCTATCGGCCCTCACCGACTGGCTACACCGTTCCCGTGGTGATCCCATGCGCGGAATCGCCGGCCCGATCACCGCCGCGGTCAATCCGAATGTCCTGGCCACGATCAAGTACCGCGATGGCTACGAGCCTGGCCCAGGCCTCAAGCAGGTGCTGAAGTATCGGGTGGTCCCTGATGTGCGGACGCAGGTCCAGCCGCTGAGTGCGGGCGACCTGAAGCACCTGGAAGCGCAGAATATCCAGGGCGTGCACGCACTACGTTCGGGTTCAACGAAGGGCTGACACAGGTGGAGTTGGGATCTTCTCGACGGTTGCGACCCAGGGAGACACCAAAGTAAACATGGGCGTGAGCGCGTGGACTTCCTTGCCGGCATGTCCGGTATGGCCATCGTGTCGCGCGCGTGGGAGGCTGTGCAGGCGGCGTCCATCGGCGCGCTGTGGCTGCCGGTGATTGACCGCGTGCGCGGGAAGGGGGGGCTTATGCGTTGACCAACGCTCGTTGGGCTTGCTAGCCACCGATGGCAGCGCCTGGACGGCGACGGTGGTTTTGCCTTGAATGATGTCCAGCACCAGCGCGCTCTTGCGCTTGGCCGTCCAGCGTTTGATGTCGTCTTCTATCTTCCTGCTCGTCGTCAACTACCTCGATTATGACGTGAGCAGGTTTTCACTGGGTCAATACGCGACCGCACATGAGATTTCCCCTGAAATCGCGTTTTGCAATCGAAAAGCGACACTTGCTTCTAAAAGTGTTTTTTTGGCGATGTGCCAGACCGTCTGCGGAGCAGGAGTCTGCTCGAAACCCGCATAAGGCCTGGATTCCCCGGCAGACTCTTAATCCGCAGGCGCCGAGTTCGACTCTCGGGGGGGGGGCTACCAATTAAACATGCGGGTCTTGGAGCAATCCGAGGTCCGTTTTGTTTTTGCTGCCAGGCCGCTCTCGTGGGCGCGATTGAATATTGCGCTGCGCACAACGAGATTTGGCGGTTGGCGGTCTATTGACGCCGGTCAAGCATCATTTGGGGGCGGCGCAAGACTTACTTCTGAGACAGGGCGATGCCAATTCGGTGGTCAGGCCGATGCGATCAGCCAACTGCCGATTAACCATTGGGTCGAGGTCACGCCGCAGGTGGTCTGTATCGCGGTACAGGAACTTGCCATCCTGCGTGGCGTCACAACCGGTGTTACTGCACATGGCAGGCCCTGGAAAAATGAACCTGGCCTCAGGATGGCTCGCCCGAACCGTCTCGAGCATCCGTTGCGATGCGGCTTGCCACTCATTGAATACGGCGGCTGCGATCATCGTGGATCCAGGAGCGCATGGCCACCGGAGCAGTCCCGAGGATGATCCGATTGCACAATGGAGTGGATCGCCATCAAACGATGGCATATCGGCAACAATGATTGCCTGTTTTCCAAGCTCTTTCAGCTCATCAAGCAGATCATTTGTGCCGTCCTGAAGGGCGCGCAGCCCACTTTGCCTGGCGTCTGTTGTGCCAATGTTCTTGGGAGGCGAGTCCCCTCTGAAGGACCAGAGCGCGTGGCCAGACCAGGCGGATGCGATGATGACTCCTGCCACGTCTGGAGATTCGGCGAGCCCGGATAAAAGCTGGGTTCGCGTTCTCGTGCAATCGGCAGTGTAGCTCGGGGCGCCGCGTGCCTCTCTTTTCGTCCCTGCTGTTGTGAAGACAGGAGGGCAAGCGCGAAACAGCACTACTGCGACATTGTTCGCCTTTGCCGCCTCATGGATGTACGGCATGAAATGCTCCGCGTGGCTGTCGCCTGTCAAAACCAGGCGAGCCCTCGCGGTTGTCCATGATGAACCGACTTGGCAGAGACCTTTCCAGGGACCATCGGGCACATCTGCAGGACAGGACCACGTCCACATGGCATCTCGATTGCCGAGATTGCCCAGGTCGGGGGAAATCCGAGCCGGAAATCCTTGAGCGAAAACGACGACAAGAGCGGCTGCTGATATCAGAACAGAAGCGCCAATACCGGTGCCGACCGTGCGGTGTTCGTCCAGATTCCTGCGGCGCAAAGGCTGCTCAATCCAACGCCACGAAAGCCAGCCAAGCGCGAAGGATAGGGCAGCAAGAGCCAACTGTTCGGTAGGAGCCATGGATGCATTGCCGGTGTAGTGCTTCCAGAAGACTATGACCGGCCAATGCCAGAGGTAGAAGGAATAGGAAATCTTGCCTACGAAGACTACCGGAGGCACTGACAGGAAGGCGCGCACGGCGCCGGGCTGCGAGCCATATCGCAGCACTAGCGCGGCTCCTACCACAGGCAATAGCGCGGCAGTTCCCGGAAAGGGAGTCGATTTGTTCAGGCTCAAGACGGTGGCCCCAATCAGTATGAGCCCAAGTGGTGCTGCAAACCGTGCTGACTTTGGTTCGGGCAGAAATGCGAGAACGGCGCCAGCGGCGAGTTCCCAGGCGCGATACTGAGGCAGGTAGAACGCTGCCTTGGGGGCGACAGCCAAGACGATGAGCGCGCCTATGAAGCTCAGGCCCAGGAAGCAGAGCAGGATTGCAAGCGTTCGTCTGCCAAGACCATAGTGGTAGATGCCTGCCAAGAGCAGCGGCAGGAAGACGTAGAACTGTTCTTCGATGGCCAGCGACCAGGTATGCAGCAGCGGCATCATTGAGGACGATGCGTCGAAGTATCCAGTGTTCAACCAAAAGAAAACGTTGCTCACTGAGGTAGCAGCGGCCACTGCACTTCGCGCCATGGTGGCGTAGTCGCCTGGCGCCAGTAGCCAGTACCCTGCGGCGATCGACGCCGACAGCATCACCAGAAGCGCCGGTAGAATGCGCCGGATACGCCGATCGTAGAAGGAAAGGAGCGAGAAGGTGCCGTTGTCCAGATCGGCGCGCAGAATGCTGGTGATCAGGAAGCCGGAGATTACAAAAAAAACATCGACGCCGACAAAACCGCCATTTGCGCCTGGTACGCCCAGGTGGAACAGGACTACGGCCAGGACTGACAGCGCGCGCAGGCCGTCAATCTCTGGCCGGTACTTAAGGTTCGACATTTTCACAGGTCATTTTTGAAGCTGGCTCGGATTGTAAGAGCGAATAGCAGTCGCCCGCTTTGGCGGGCGCTCTCCGTCTATGCGGGATGCTGGGATGCAGCCCCAGAGGAGTACTGCGGTGGAGCAGGGTGCCAATGGGGGGCGTGAAAATCGCCTGTCGTCGGGGCAAGAATTCGTGTAGCGAACGATCCACTCGGTAGCGTGTGCATTGTGCTCCAGCCGATCTTCGGCGATCGGCGTTCTACCGCGGCGCGTGGCGGTGATGGAGATGACTGACGGGCGCCGGAGTGACTGGAAGCAAGTCTGCCGTCGTCGGCGTTGACAACGCCCGTCGTGACTTCAGTGGGATGTCATTGCATACGAGCGCACTACCAGAATCATGTGCTTTGATGTGTGCTGGCGGCAGACATCCTGCGGCGTTGTGCTCTCTCGAACGCTAGCCGAGAAAGGGTTCCCACCTTGCTGGAGAGGATGACAGACGGCCGGTCGCACAAACGGTAAAACAATTCGGCCAGAGCTAATGATGTGCACACTGCGGTCGCACAGGCAGCCAAAGCGGCCGCGTTGTAACCGACCGTCGGTTCCAGTGCCTTGAATACTGGTGCAGTCACAAAGAAAAAGGTGATGGAGTGGGTGAGGTAGAGCGAGAAGGACACTTTCCCCAACCAGACAGAGAGGGGCGTAGATAGTGGTTTGGACAAGGTTCCATTTGCTCGCACTGCGGCGACCAGAAGGATAGCTCCTATTGCGGGAAAAAATACTGGCCAATTCAGCCGAATGCCATAGTTGAATTGAAGTATGTTGGCGGCAATGACCAAGTACTTGTAGGCTTGAGATGGACTGTCATAGCCGCCCAGATACAACGCCGCCATCATGCACAAGAGCGACAATCCGAATGGTCTTAGGAGCACCGCAATCTTGTCGATATATGCGCCGATGAGGAACAACGCCATGAAATAGCCATGCAATGGGGATAGAGACATCGCCGCGGTAGATGTGATCATCACGGCAATTCCGGCATACTTCATGCGGCCAAATAGCGCGAGAAAAAGAAATAGCAGAAGAGAGCCAAGAAACTCAATCTGCATTGTCCATATGACCGAGTTGTACGTGTTTGCACCGAACAGGAAGGTCCGATACGTCGCTTCAGTAGCAGCGTCCAGAAGGCGCGGGCCTAGCTGTTCAGCTCCGATGCCATGGTATAGGCCGATCGCCGCGACGAGCAGCATGCTTGCAGCCAAGACCGGCGGCATCAGTCGGAAATACCGCTTCAGAGCAGCTTCGCCCAGGACTTCCCTGTTCTGCGTGATAAGAAATTTTTTCGCGAGCACGTACCCGCTCATGACGAAGAAAATGCAGACGGCAAAAAAACCGGAATAGAGAAACTTGAACGGGCTGTGGTAAAGCCATATTTCGGCTGCGGAATGCGCCGCGGTTACATCTCCACGAGCGGCTCCCGGGAAAAACTCCAGTGCCAAGTGAGAAAAGACGACTGCAATGGCTGCATACCCGCGCAAGCCCTCTAGGCTCAACACCTTGTCTTTAGGCCTTTCCGGGGATTTTTCGGTGTGGAGCATTATTTTTTACTTCCAGGGGCTGTCCTGTCGCCAGAGTGTGGCGGCGAGTATAAACGACGGGCTTTGTGTGGCCTGGCCCGCCTCGGTGGGTCTTTTCTTGCAGGATGCATGCTTGAATGCTGAGGATTCCGATATCCCGCGGCGGCGTTTGCCTACACCCTGGATGCAGCTGTGCTCACTTGCCAGCTATATAGGCGCCGAGCGTCCTGGATCTCAGCAGCGTGGAAGACAGTGGGGGAGTACGGTCCACGCGTTGGCCGCCCAAGTCGATACCGGACTCACCTAGTGGAGGCTCCTTGCGTGATCTTTGAAAAGATCTGCTGTGCAACGATGGACGAGCCATATACAGAGAGATGGTCATCATCCCGATAGACAACATTCCCATCCTTCATCGCCCAGCAGTACGTGTCGTTGCAGAGCGTTCGGCTCGGGTCGACTATCTTCACGGTTGGGAAGCTCGCGGCGACCTTTTCGACGATTTGTCGATAGACAGCATTTCGTTGGTCGTATTCTGATCGCGGGATTGCGCAGGGGGCCTTTATTGTTCCTGTGATGGATCCGGGGCGGGTGGGTACACACGCGCGAGGGGGGAACCCTAATTCCGGGACGTCGATCACGAATATTATCGTCTTCCCTGACTTCGATAGGCGTGAGAAGGTCCTGCGCATGCCAGCTTCAAATACCTCCGAAAAATCCGCTGCGTGGGGCGTTTCGGGCGATGTTATGACCCAGTCATATCCTTCGTTGTAGCCTCTGCCCGTGGTGTACAAGGGGCCGCGGGACGATAGGATGATTGTCCGAACCGAGGGCAGCGTTTCGCTGAGTTCCAACGCGCGGTTGGTGTAGTCTGCGCAATAGTCGGTCTTCCCCCTCTGATGCGAGGCCACATCAAAGAACGGCGTACATCCTCCTCTGGCAAAATTGACCACGACTTCGCCTTTGGAGTCGGCAATCTGCGCAAGGCCTGGATACAGCGCATTGCTATGGGAGTCGCCCAGCAGGGCGGTCGTTGGCTCCGCACGCTTTGAAAGGTTGCAATGTTCGCCAGCCAATTGGGGGAAAGCACTCACGCAGTCTTGATTGAAAACCAGCCCATTCCAACCAAACTGGGAATTGGCCTCGAGCAGTCGCTCGTGTCGGAAGCTGAATCCGGCGTTGAAGTTCGTCAGGTAACCCACGCCCGCCACTCCTATCATGAGCGTGCATAGCGCAGGGGTGGCAAACGACCGGCGATCGCCGTAACGAATAGGCCGTTCGACAAGCTTATATGTCAGCCAGGAAAGCACTATGGCCAGCGCTACCGCGCTTGCGCGGATGGCTGGGTTTGGCGTTGAGGACTCGACTATGCGTGCGAACGAAAGAAGAGGCCAGTGCCACAGGTACAACGGGTAGCTGATGAGTCCTATGGATACCACGAATCGATGCGACAGGATCGTTCGATTGACCCAGGCTTGAGGGCCGGCGGCAATCAGGAGGAAGGCTCCAACGACCGGAGGCAGCGCCCACCAGCCGGGGAACAGGACTTGCTCGCTGACCGCGCCGGCAGTGGCGAGGATAAGGAAAAGCCCCGCCAGCGACGCGACGTCGTTAAGCCTGGCGCCCTGCAGCCTGACGGGAGCATGTTCTCGACAGGCCCGGAGGAAGGCGGCGGTTCGCGACTGCGGAAAGACCTGGATGTAGCTCAAGATGCAACCTGCCATGAGCTCCCAGAAACGGTACTGCGGAGAAAAGAACACCCTGACCGAATCTGTGGAAATGGTCGTCACATTGAGCGCGAATGAGACCAAGGCAATAGCAAAGATGCTGATCATCAGGTTGAGCCGTGCGCGCCAGAGCAACCAGATGAGTACGGGATAGACGATATAGAACTGTTCCTCGACGGCCAGCGACCACAGGTGCATCAGCGGTTTGAGCTCTGAGGCCGTGTTGAAGTAGCCATCCTCGAACCACAATGCGAAGTTCTGGATAAAGCCGGCGCCGGTCGCAATATGCTTGCCCAGCTGTGTGAATTCATTGGGCAACAGCACGAACCAGCCTGCGGCAAACGATGCCGCCAGGACCAAAAGCAACGCGGGAAAGATCCGTTTGACCCGGTGGCTATAAAAGGTCGTGAAACTGAAGTTGTCGTTCTGCAGGCCGCGAAAGATGATGCCGGAAATCAGGTATCCGGAAATGACGAAGAAAACGTCGACGCCGACAAAGCCGCCTCTGAGCAAGGTGGGGAATGCATGGAACACCACCACGGCAAGTACCGCCACCGCCCGGAGACCGTCAATATCAGGTCGGTATTCTCGTTTTTGTTGCGGTAACCCCATTGCAGGTTTGCTCCCGAGCCTCTTGTTGTGGATAGGCGATCTGTCAAGGTCCGGGATTGTAGGAGAACTTCGCAATATTTCGAAATTCACTTCGGCGGGACGCCTTGCCCGTCCGGGACGCAGCGTTGACAAGTGCTCAGCTCGATGTAAGCAAGGATGCGAAAACGACAGGCTGAGGGGGCCAAGTGCTGACCGACATGGATCGTGCCGGCATCGCCACGCTCTGATCTGGCGACACGGCTGGATTGAGGCGCTACGACGCCTCCCGTCCTGCAGCAAGAACCCAGACCGCTACGGGATACCGAACTTGCAAGACATGCTTGTACCGGAAGCCCCTACCTGGGCTCCCATTCATTTTGTCTTTTGAAAGTCTTCTATCGGGACGTTCGAGACGTTCCCGGAGATCAGGAACGAACGGAAAGAAGCTGCAATCCTCCGCGTGTATTCGCTGTGTCCCGTGGTTCTCTGCCCAGCAAAGTGCTAGGGCTGATACGCCAAATGAATCAACGGATAAGGCCTGCCCTGATCATCAAGCGCCGACCGGCCGATGCGCTTGAACCCCATCCTTTCATAGAAACCCACGGCCTGGCCGTTCTGCTCATTGACGTCGGTCGTCATCCGGGGATGCAGCGCAAGGCCGTGGCGCACCAGCGCGGCGCCGATGCCGGTGCCGCGGCAGGCCGGGTCGACGAACAGGGCCTGCATGTGGCCGTTGTCGATGAGCATGAATGCCTGCGGATAGTCATGCGCGTCCACGGCAAGCAGCAGCGGCGCCTGGGGCAGGAAGCCGCACACCATCTCGTCGATGGCCTGGCGGTCTTCAGGGGAAAGAAAATCATGGGTGGCGTCAACCGCGCGGCGCCAGATTTCGACGACGCGGGCGCCCTCGCCGGGGCGGGAAGATCTAATCGTTATCATCGCAATAGAGTAGTCCATTGCCCGTTGACGATCAAACCGGCGCTTGCCGGCAAGCCGCGAGGGCGGCGCCCGCAACGCCTTGTCGGTGATGCGGGCCATGCATCAGAATTGATGCGTGTATGTCAGTTGCACCGTATCCAGTCCCGGATTCGGTCGCTTGATGCCCGCGTTGGAGAAATGCGAATAGCGCACGCCAACACGGCTGTTGGGCGTCAGCAGAAAGCCCACGCCGATGTGGTCGCCAAACTGAAACGCCGAGCCGATGTTCCGATTCGAGAATCGTGTGCGCGTGAGCACGGTGGCACCCACGCCGGCCTCGATGTAGAAGCGTTCGCTGGTCCACCATCGGAACATCGGGATCGCGCTGAACTGCCAGGCCTGGCCGGGCGAGCGCGGGCGGTCTGCGGTCCAGTACGAAACGCCGATCTCCGGCGTCAGGTCCAGGCGGCCCCAGCGGCCGCCGAATCGCGTGGTCCAGACCGAGGGTGTTTCATAGTTCAACGTGTAGCGCTGGTATCGATCCCCGACGCCGTAGTGCACGCTGATGCCGCCTTGCGTACCACTGGAGCTTGCGGTGGCCGGGCCCGCCGCATTGAACAGCATCAGGCAAGTGATGCCTGACAAGATCCCGTTCCTGCTGGATTGCTTCCTGCTTGTTTTCTGATTGTTGGTTTTCATGTTGTCGACTGAAAGATGAGTGCAACGCAACGGGAATCCGCCCTTGGATGAATCGAGAATCCGTGGCTGGCATTCCGGGATGCGGGCGCAGATATGGCAGCCTCTCTCCGCTATGGAGGCCTTGTCCATGCCAGCGCCGCTGTCGAACCAATTTGTTCAACAGTCCGGTCACTCTATCAATCGCATCGACGAGAAATTTGAAGTTTCGTGAACAATTGATTGTCAGTTTTCCGAGTTATTCAAGAAAACTGACTTTTTTTTGTCATGCCGTGGGGAACGGCCACATGCGGATGCCGGGCATTCGCGCTCAGCAGGTCCCTGGGGCCACCAAGCCTGCATGGTAGGCATGAAAGTGCTCGCGCCGGGCCGGCGCGGGGATGCGCAGGCTTCGGGCCGCGGGCAACAGGGTTCCATCGACGAAGTGATCGAAGTCCTCCTGCGACCGCCAGGCGTCGACGATGCGCCAGCCATCAGGAACCGCGCCGCAGGAATGGAAGAGGATGCCTGCGGGCGCGCCTTGCGCCTGCAGGCTTGCGCCGAGTCTGTCGTAGGCCTGCTGATCCATGCCGGCGAATTCGAGCAACGTCACGATGGTCATCGCGTCGGCTCCTGGAGATGGGCGTTTGTGCCGTGGCATACAGGCTGGCGCCTGTCGTGGGAGGCCATGATACTGCCGATGCATGCGACGTTGCGGGCAGGGACAGCGCGAGCGGTGGCTCGGTTTGTGGAGGCGATGCGTTCGGACGACTGCGACGGGCAAAAGAAATCCCCGGCTGTACCGGCCGGGGATCAAGTCCACAGCATGCGCTCTTTTAGACTCGTCCGTCCATGTGATGTGGCGCTGTGCCAAGAAGTAGCATGGAATTTTTTGTGTAAAAGACAAATTTGCCATCGTCGTTGTGGACGAGCACAACGGGCGAGTGATGAAAAAAAGCGCATGCCAGCTTGCGCGGGCATGCGCTGCGACGATTCCCGTCCCTTCGCGGAGGAGGGATGTCCGTCAAATGGGCCGATTGCCGTCGGCACGCCGCGGGTCTGTCTCGATCTGTCTTATTGCGGGCGGCGTGCGGTTGGAGGCCGGCTATAGGCAGGAGCGGCGCGTCACGCCTTCAGGCTCGCATCCTGGCGTGCGGCGCCGACGCTCGTCAGAACGCGTGCCGCAAGCCCACGCTGACGTCCGTGTATTTCGCGTCCTTCAGGAACGCATAGTTGTTGGTATAGGACGCCAGTCCGTAGATGGCGGTTCGCTTGGACAGGCTGTAGGTGTAGCCGAGCGAGAACGTGTTGGTGGTGGCGTCATCGGAGGTCAGGCGCGAATTGTTCGCGTCGGCGCGCTGCCAGGACGCGAACATGCTGCCGGCCGCGCCGACCGGCGCCGAAATACCTGCCAGGTACGAGTTGGACTTGAAACCGTCGACGAAGGCGTTGGTTGGTATGCCGCCGAACTTGCCGATCGCTGCGCCGGCGGGCAGTGAACTGCCGCCAAACCAGCCATCCGTGGTACGGCCATACGCGAGCAGAAGTTTCACGACCTCAAAGTCGTATGAGGCGCCGATCAGGTACGAGCGAGGGGTGGCGTTGCGTTCGCTCGGTTGTGACAGCTTGTTGGAGCCGTTCAGCTGGTCATAGGAGAGGAACGCAGCGAGCGGTCCATTCAGGTAGCGCAGCCCCGCCGTGACGGCGCGGGTATTGTCCGCCGTCGCGAATCCGGTTTCGCCGTCCCGCTTGTCGTCGATGTTGCTCGAGTAGCTGATCGCTGCGGTCAGCCCGCCCATGGACGGTGTTTCATAGAGCACCATGTTGTCGTAGCGGCCGAAGGCCGCTCCGCTCAGGCCCAGGCCCGCGCCGGTGTTCCACTGCGTGAAACCGTTGCCGAAGTTCGCGCCGAACAGGCTCAGCATGTACTGAGTGCCGATGTTGAATTGGCGGCCGAATTCGAGTTTTCCCATGTCAGCGCTGGTCAGGCCGACCACGGCGTCGCGGCCGAACAGCCGGTTGTTCTGTCCCGGCGCGCCGTTGGCCGAGTTGAAGCCCGATTCCAACTTGAACGTTGCATACAGTCCGCCTCCCAGGTCCTCCTTGCCGCGCAGGCCCCAGCGGGATCCTGCGGTGGTTCCGTTGGTCATGCCGACATGGCTGTTGTCCAGGCGATTGACCGCGCCTGTCTTGGGATCTCGGTAGTCGCCGCTTACCTTGGCATAGCCGAGGCCCGTGTCGATGACGCCATACAGTGTCACGGATGATTCGGCGGCAACGCTTGCAGAGGTGATTGCAAGCGCAGTGGTCACGCTGGCCGCGAACAGGTGTTTCTTCATGGTGTGGCTCCCCTTGTTTGGTTTTGATCGCTATCGGGTAGATCGCCATTCGCGCGCGGCAGGGGACGAAACCACCGGCGGCATGACGCCACCGGCAGTTGCCCAGTGCATGCCGTCCCCTCTCCGCGGCAGCCTGGTCAACGCACTCTAGTCCCGTGCTTCTGTCATTCACCGGACAGGGGAATTACATGTTTATCCGCTTCTGTAACGATGGCGTCGCGCCGCGCAGGGGGAGGCCGATGGATGGGGGAAAACGATAGGCGCGCTCGCGTCTCGATTCGGCGTGGTGGACGCGTATTCACCGCGCTGCAGGCCTGTTTCTGGTGATGTGAGCGAGCGCGTTGGTGCAGAAATGACGATGGCGGCATCCATGTCGCGCGGGTCGACGCCGGCATGAGCCGCACGCAACTTTCAGACTGATCCTGGTGCCAGCACGAGGGTGCTGGCGATCCATCGATGGCACGAGTGGAGCCGTCAGTCGATGATGTCGGCACAGGCGTCCGTCGGCGTGGCGACGGTGTGGCCGACGACGGGAACGATCTTGATGGCGGCCGATGCAACGCGGCAGGGCGCGGCGGCCAGGCCGCAACCCGAGGCGAGCGCGCAGAGCGCCGCGACCAGTAGCCATTTCATTTGATCAGTGTGAATCGTGGTTGATCGAAACGAAATTGTGTGGCGGCGCGGCGCGGGAAATAGTGGAGATTTGCGGGCCGAATGTAAGGATTCTTGCTTGCCGTGGCACGGGATGTAACCACTGCGGCGGCGGCCGCGCGCTACGCGCCTTTGCCGGCCTTGAGCAACGCCCGGCCCTTGCCCGTCAGTACGATGATCGATCCGGCACCGGCGGAACCGTGGGCAGTGTCGACCAGGCCGTTGGCCGTCGCGTCTTCCCAGGCGGACAGCCGGGGGCAGCTGGTTTTCCAGGCTTCCATGGTGTCGGCGTAGCTGCGGGGGCGTTCGGACAGCCAGGCCAGGAACTGCAGCAGATTGCCCGTCTGGGATGTGCCGGCTTCGATAAGGGGGCTGCGGGACATGATGGTCTCCGGCGTGTCGTGGATGCCACGCCAGATTACTCCCGAGGCTTGCCCGGCGCCAATGCCCGGCGATGGCCATCGTCGGCGCGCGGGCGCAGCCGTCGTCCCGTGCTGGATGATGGCGTTGCGCGGCTCGCGCCGGGCAGCCTGTTTGGCGCGGTCAGTCCGGCCGCTTGCAGGCCTGCAGCTGTTCGAACGGCGTGGTCGTGTCCAGCAGCGCGGCTTCCGTGCTGGGGATCTTGTTCATGCGGGCGATGCCGGTCCGATCCACGATGTACAGGCGCTTGCCGCCATCGTCCATGTCGCGGCACACCCAGCCCTTGACGGCGCTGGCGCCGGGCGCGGGGTTTTGCAGTTTCTTGAGTTGCTCGATCGTGTCCTGCATTTCCTTCTGGGACAAGGCAGGCGCGGATTGGGCAAGGGCGGCGCCGCTGGCGGCTGCGAGGGTCAGGCAAAGCAATAGCGCTTTCATCGGATGCAGGCTATCTGTACAGGTGTGTGGATGGAGGAGAGCCGCGTCGTGCATGGAAGGGCGCGATGCGACCGTGGCAGAGCGGCCCGATTGTATGGGAGGAATCTTGCAGGCTGCGGACGCTGGCGCAAGGGCGCGCGCGGCTGGCATCCGTACGCAATGTTCACGCAATCGACCCCTTCGATACTGGCTGCCGTGGCGGGGATGCGCCCCGCGTTTCGGGAAAAGCCATGCTCCAGGAATTCGTCCATACCATTGCTTCCAGGCCGTCGCGCCTGGCCTTGTTGCTTGTTGCCTGCGCCTGCCTGGCGCCGGCCGTCGCGCCGGCCCAGGATTGGGTCTATGGCGGTCCGCCGGTAGTCGTGATGCCGCCGCCGGCCGTGGTGGTGCCCGCGCCGCACTACAACCCTTGCCGCGATGGCAGCATCAACTGGGGGCGTCCCGTGAACTGCGAGGAGCTGATGCGGCGTGGCCAGGGGCCGGTCATACTCTACGGCGCCGAGCCGGCATATGATCCGTGCCGGGACGGCCGCATCCGTTGGGGACGGCCGGTGGATTGCGAGGCGCTGTTTCGCGGCCGCCGCGTGCTGCCGCCCGTGATCCGGTACTAGGGATAGGGAGACTGCACGTGCGGATTCTTCTGGTCGAGGACGAGGCCGGCATGGTCGACGCGCTGACGGTCGCGCTGCGCCGCCATGGCATCGCGCTGGATCACGCTGGCACGCTGGCCGCCGCGCGCAGCCTGGCCGACAGCGGCCAGCACGACGCGGTGTTGCTGGACCGGCGGCTGCCGGACGGCGACGGGCTGGAGTTGCTGGTTCGGCTGCGGGCCCGGCAAGAGGGCGTGCCGGTCATCGTCATGACGGCGGTGGGCGAGCTGGCCGACAAGGTCGGCGGCCTGAACGCGGGCGCCGACGACTATCTCGTCAAGCCCTTCGCGTTCGATGAATTGCTGGCGCGCTTGCGCGCCGTGCTGCGTCGTCCCGTGCTGATGCAGCCCGATGTGGTCCGGCTGGGCGGACTGGCTTTCGACCTGACGCACAGCGAGGCCAGCGTCGCGGGCCGGAGGCTGGAACTGCCGCGCCGCGAACTGCTGGTGCTGGAAACCCTGGTCCGGCGGGCCGGCCGCACGGTGGTGCGCGCCGCGCTGGAAAACGCGGTGTTCAGCCTGGATGACGACATCCAGTCCAACGCGCTGGACACGCATGTGTCGCGCCTGCGGCGCAAGCTGGAACAGGCGTCGGCGGGCGTGGAGATCTGCGGCATCCGCGGCGTGGGTTATTTGCTGCGGGCATTGCCGCCCCAGGCTGCCGCATCATGACGGCGGATGGCGTTTCCGATTCGCGGGCCGGACGCCGCGCCTCGCTGGGACGGCGGCTGGTCTGGCGATTGGTGCTGGCGCAGGTGGGCATACAGATCCTGGTCGTGGCGCTGTTGTTCGTCACCGGCAACCTGGTCGAATTCTCGACGCAGGAGAACACGGTGGAGATCCTGCAGGAGGCCGTGGCGCGCGATGCGTCCGGCGCGCTGGTGCTGCGCGACACGCCACGCCTGCGCAGCCTGCGCGCCGAGCAGCCCGATCTATGGGCCGTGTTGCGGGACGGCCAGGGCAGGGAGTTGCGCGATGGGCCCGTGCCGCCGGAGTTCGCCGCCCTTGGCGGTGCGCTGGACGGCGTGGGCCAGGCGCGGCTGGGCTGGAACCTGGGCGATCCGCCGCGCGGCACGGCGCGGATGCGCAAGGTCGAGACCGAGGCGGGCCGCGTGGCCGTGCTGACGGGGCCGGCCAGTTCGATCACGGCGCGCAATGCGCTGATCGGGGCGGGCCTGGTCCTGGGGAAGATGGTGCTGCCGATCGCGTTGATGACGCTCGCGGCGACGCTGCTGGCCACCCATCTGGTGGTGCGGCGCACGCTGGGCGGATTGCGCGCGGCGGCCGAGCAGGCTGGCCGCATCGACATCGATCGCCGCGAAACGAGGCTGCCCCTGGGCGACGTGCCGGAAGAAGCCGCCGCGCTGGTGCGGGCGGTCAACGGCGCGCTGGCCAGGCTGGACGAAGGCTATGCGCGCCACCAGCGTTTCCTGGCCGATGCCGCGCACGAGCTGCGCACGCCGATCGCCATCCTGAACATGCGCCTGGAGGCCTTGCCGGCCGGGCCGGAGCGCGCCCGCCTGCTGGAGGACGCGGCGCGCCTGTCGTTGCTGGCGGGGCAATTGCTCGACGCGCAGCGGCTGGAGCGCGACAGCGCGCCGCTGTTGCCGCTGGACCTGGTCGAACTGGTGCGCGGCGTCACGGCGGAGCTGGCGCCGCTGGCGGTTGGCGCTGGCTACCAGATCGCATTCGAGTCGGCGGCGGAGCCGGTGATGGTGGCCGGGGACTGGCCCGCGCTGGAGCGGGCCGTGTCGAACCTGGTGCAGAACGCCATCCAGCACGGTGGCCGTCGCGGCGTCATCACCTTGCGCGTTCATGGCGTTCGCGCGGTCGAGGCCTGCGACCAGGGCGACGGCGTGCCGCCGGGCTGGCGCGAAGACATCTTCAAACCCTTCGTCAAGGAGTCGCCGCACAGCACAGGCGCCGGCCTGGGCCTGAACCTGGTGGCCCGCATCATCCGTCGCCACGGCGGCGAGGTTTCCGTGTCGTCCGGGCCGGATGGCGGCGCCTGCTTCCGCCTTGATTTTCCCGAGCCCGGCGACGCCGATGCCGCGGCCGAACTCTGCCGGAGTCCGATATGACGTTTCGCGCCATGGCCGCGCGCCTTGCTCGCGGCCGTTCACTCGCGCGCGAGGCGCTGCGGGTGCTTGCGTGGCCCGCCATCCTCTGCGCCGGACTGGCCGGCACCGACGCCGCGCTGGCGACGGCGTCGCCGATGTTCTGGTTCAATCTGGTCTATCTGGGCGTGGTCCTGCTGATCCTGGCCTGCGAGCGCATTCTGCCCTATGAGCGGGCCTGGCAGGCCGACGACGGAGAGATGCGCGACGACCTGGCCCATACCCTGTTCACCAAGGGCGTGGCGCAACTGGGCGCCTATCTGGCCACGCTGGCCGGCGCCGCCTCCGCGATCGCATTGCAACCCGCCGCGTCGCAGGCCGGGCCGTGGCCCGCGCAATGGCCCATGGCCCTGCAGGTGGTCCTGGGGCTGGCGGTGGCGGAGCTGGGCCTGTATGTGGCGCATCGCGCCGCGCATGAATGGCGGCCGCTGTGGCGCTTCCACGCGCTGCATCACAGCGTGCGCCGTCTTTGGGTGGTCAACACCGGGCGCTTTCATATCGTTGATACGCTGATGAAGATCGCATGCAGCCAGACGCCCTTGCTGCTGCTGGGCGCGCCCTTGCGCGTGTTCCTGTGGGTCAGCGCAACGACCGCCTTCATCGGCCTGCTCACCCATTGCAACGTCGACGTGCGCACGGGCTTCCTGGATCGGATCTTCAGCACGCCGCCGCTGCACCGCTGGCATCACTCGAAGCGACTGCCCGAGGGCAACCGCAACTACGGTGAAAACGTGGTGCTGTGGGATAGGCTGTTCGGCACCTATTATCATCCGCGCGACCGTCGTCCGCCGGTGGATATCGGCATCAGCGGGCGGATCCACGATGGATTCCTGCGCCAGTTGTGGCAGCCGTTCTCGGCGCGCGGCGCGCGCGACATCATGGAGCCCGCCGCCAACGCGGAGCGGCCGGCTGCGTGAGCGGGCCTGGATCCGTTGGCCGACGCAAGCGGCCTGGCCTGCGGATGGGGCCGCGGGTGTCAGGCAGCGCGCTGCGATTCGGCGCGCCGCGCCCCGGGCGCGGGCCAGCGCAGGATGAAGCGCGCGCCGCCCAGCGGGCTGCCATGCACGCTGATGTCGCCATGATGCGCGGCCGCCACGCGCTGGACGATGGCCAGCCCGAGGCCGGCGCCGCCGGTGCCGCGGTCGCGGCTCTCGTCCAGGCGGATGAAGGGTTCGAAGATCTTGTCGCGGTCCCTGGCCGGTATGCCCGGGCCGTCATCGTCGACGATCAGTTCGTAGGCGCCGTCCGCGCGAGCGGCCAGGGATACATGCACCAGGCGGCTGGCATAGCGCACCGCGTTCTGCACCAGGTTGAGCAGCGCCCGGCTCATGTAGCGGCGGTGCAGGCGGACCTGCGGCGGGCAATCGCCGTGCACCACGCAACGCACGGCGCGCGCCTGCGCCAGATGGTCGACCTGCGCCAGCGCGTCGCCGAGCCAGTCGCGCGCGTCGACGGTTTCCTGCGGCACCATGTCGTCCGTCGGCCGTTCCAGCCGCGCGTAGACCAGCAGTTCCGCCACCATGCTTTCCAGCTCGTCGATGTCCGCCTGCATGTCCTGCAGGATATGCTCGCGGCGCGCGCCGCTGCGGTCCTGCCGCAGCAGGTCGACTTCGAAAGCCAGTCGCGCCAGCGGCGTGCGCAGTTCGTGCGAAACGGCATTGGTCAGGCTGCGCTGGTTCTCGATCAGCGCGGCGATGCGCTCGGCCATCTGATTGAAGCTCTCGCCCACGTGCCGGATGCCGGCTACGCGGGACAGGCGCACGCGGGTGCCCAGGTCTCCCTGGCCCATCAGCTGCGTGGCGTTGCGCAGCACGTTCAGGTCGCGCCAGATCGGCAAGGCCCACAGCAGGAACAAGGCGGTGGCCACGATCAGGCTCAGGAGCAGCCATGCGCTCCACGCCAGCAGCCTGTCGGCAGGGCTGTCGCCGGGTTGGCGCACCTGCAGCCATTGCGCCGGCTCGCCGGGCAGGGGAAAGAGATAGACGCCGTTGTCTTCGCGAAAGACCACGCCCAGGCGGGTGAGCTGGTCTCGCTCCTTGTCGCCGAGCCGGACCTGTTCCTGGGGCAACAAGTGGATGTCGGCGCCATACAGCGGCGCGATCTCCGCGTCGATGATGCGCGCCCGGTCCGCCGGCGCGATGGCGTCCAGTTCCTTGTGCAGGGCGTGCAGCTCGCCGCGCACCGCGCGCAGGGCGACGTTCTCGATCTGCGGCGTGAAGAAATAGTTCAGGCTCCGGTCCACCATGAAGTACGCCACGAAGAAGCTGACGATGGCGACGATGAGGATGCGGAGGATGAACTTGATCATGGACGAATGCGCGCGTGGCACTGGCGAAGTGGCGCGATCGTACTGCCATGCGCGCACAGGTTCCGGCTGACTCTGTGCTGAATTTGTGAATAAATTTGCAATCCGGACCCGCTACGCCCATTGGCTGCGCAGGCTGTCGGGTAGCGGTACGCCGCTACGCGAGCCGGGCTTGCGGCCAGGCGGAACCCTGGTTGTCGCGTTGACAAATCTCGCTCAAATCTTGACGGTCGGCTTGCATCTCGATGCGCGGGATCTGCCTATGATGACGATCCCTTTTTTCGGGCAGGGGCCGTGCTTGTCATGACACTCCGTACGTGTCGCCGTTCCCGGCCGATCTGGCCGTGGCGGCGTGGCGCGGCCAGCGCCGCGCTGGCGTTGTTGGCATTGCTCCTGCCACTGGCCGCCCAGGCGGCGCAGGCGCGGGGCTCCTGCCTGGAAATCGTCCTGCTGGAAAAAGGCGGACGCCTTACCTTGCGCGCCAGCGATGGCAAGGCCGACCTGACAGTGGCCAGCGAGCGTTCCGTCAATGCCATCGCCAAGGAGTTCCTGAAGGTCTATGAAGCGTTGGATGGCAACCAGGGGCTGGATGCCAGGTTCGATGCCAGGCTGGAGCTGCTGTCGGTGGAATTGCTGGGGCCCTTGCGTCCGGCCTTGAGGGAGGCGGCTTGCGTGGTGTTCGAGATCAATCCCCGCTTCCTGCATTTCGCGCTGGATCTGCTGCCGGTGGACGGCGAGCCCTTGTTCCTGGCCAAGCCTACCGCCTTCGCCCTGTCCCGGCCATCGTCCACGGCAATCGAAGACCCGGTCGTCGGCCGACCGCTGCGCGGACTGATCGTGCGCGATCCCGAAACGGATCCGGAGGATGGCGCGGGCGAAGCGCAGCGGCTGTTCCCGGCCTCCGACTTGTTGCACATCGAACAGGCCGATCCGCGCATGTTCGCGCACGCGGACTACGATTTCCTGCTGATCAGCGCGTACGGATCGGTAACGCCTTCCTGGGGATCGGCGCCGGCGGACGAGGACGACGTCATCGAGCTGGGCGAGCGTGACATGGAGGCGGACGCGCTGGACGGGTCCCGGTTCAAGCTGGTCTATTTGGATTCGAGCCAGCTGGGCATCAGCGAATCATTCATCGCGTCGGCGCGCCGCAATGGCGTCCGTCATTTCCTGGCGCCTCTCATCAACAACGAGGCCGGCAATTCGTCCACGCTCATGATCCGTTATTTCTTTGGAGGCTTGAGCCAGGGCCGCTCGCCGATGGACGCGCTGTTCCAGGCGCGTCGCCGCATTCACCAGGAATTCCTGGGCAGGGCAGGCCGGACCGAGCGGCTGTATTACGCCTATCCGTTCCGGCTGTATCTGCTGTGACCGCCGCGCTGGAGCGCCGCGTCCCGCTCCAGCGGGAAGCCTTCGTCCAGCCAGCCGGTGATGCCGCCGGCCATGAGCTTTACCGGATAGCCCAGGCGCGCCAGCGCGGCCGCGGCGCGGGCCGCGCCGTTGCAGTGCGGCCCCGCGCAGTACGTCACGAACAGCGTGCCGGCTGGGTACTGCTGCCGCATGCGCGAGGCGATGATCTTGCGTCGCGGCAGGTTGAGCGCGCCGGGCACATGGCCTTGCGCATAGAGTTCCGCGCTGCGCACGTCCAGCAGCACGAAGCCGGGATCGGCTTGCTGGCTCAGCGCCTCGTGCGTGTCCCAGCAATCCGTCTCGAACCGGAGCTCGGCCTCGAAGTGCCGGACGGCCTCATCGGCGGGGGCGGCGGGGATCTGGGTCACGGCATTGGCTGGCATGTTGGGGCTCCTGGTTCGGGATGAACGCGCAAGGGCGCGCAGGCCCTATTGTTGTCGTCCGCGCATGAGCGGACAATTGGCGGATTCGCCATTTATCGATCAAATCATGCCAAAACCAAAAAAGCCTCGGCCGCCGTCCAATCCCCTGGTCGCGGCGTTGGTGTATGACGGCTTGTGCGTCTTCGAATTCTCCTGCGCGGCCGAGGTGTTCGGCCTGCCCCGGCCTGAGTTCGGCGCGGACTGGTACCGCTTCGAAACCTGCGCCGTGGGCAGGCGCAGGGTCAGAAGCCAGTACGGCCTGATCATGGAAAGCGATGGCGGGGCGGACAGGCTGGCGCAGGCCGGCACCATCATCGTTCCTGGCTGGCGCGGCGCGGACGAGCCGGTGCCGGCCGCCGTGATCGACGCCTTGCGCCTGGCCCACGCGCGCGGCGCGCGCCTGCTGTCGATCTGTTCCGGGGCCTTCGTGCTGGCGGCGACCGGCCTGCTCGACGGCAAGCGCGCGACCACGCACTGGCGCTATGCCGATGCCCTGCGCAGCCGGTATCCGCGCATCCAGGTCGATGCGGACGTGCTGTACGTCGACGAGGGGCAGCTGCTGACGTCGGCGGGCAGCGCGGCGGGCCTGGATCTGTGCCTGCACCTGCTGCGTCGCGATTACGGGCCAGCCAGGGCCAACCAGGTGGCGCGCCGGCTGGTGATTCCTCCGCATCGCGAGGGCGGCCAGGCGCAGTTCGTGGAGTCGCCGGTCGACCAGGAAGAGGGCGGTTCGCTGGCGCCGGTGCTTGATGCGCTGCGCGCGCGGATTGACCAGCCCTTGCGGATCGCCGATCTGGCCACGCGCGCCGCCATGAGCGAACGCACGTTCCTGCGCCGTTTCCAGGCGGCCACGGGCATGACGCCGGCCGACTGGATCGTGCGGGCCAGGCTGGATATCGCGCGCGAGCTGCTGGAACGCACCGGGCTGTCCATCGAGCAGATCGCCACGCGGACGGGGCTGGGCACGGCCATGACCATGCGGCATCATTTCCGCCGCAAGATGGGCGTGAGCCCCACCGAATACCGCCGCCAGTTCGGGCAGCGGGAGGTCGTGGCAAACGCTTAGCGCGGCGGCAAGGGTTCAGGCGCGCATCCGCGTCTGACGCCGTCGGGGCAGGCCGCCGGCCAGCTGCGTGAGCCAGCGCCGCATGGGCGCGGAGTAGTAGCGCGCGACCAGGCTGCCCAGCAGCGCCGACAGCAGCACGGCCAGCGCCGCGCTGGCGCTGAGCGCGGCCGAGCACCAGCCGTCGGCCGCGACGGCGTTGCGGCACGACACCGAGGCCAGCAGCATCACCGGGAACATGTGCGTCAGATAGATCTCGTAGCTGTTCACGCCCATCCAGCGCAGGAACGCCAGGCACAGCCCGGGCGGCTCCAGGCTCGGCCTGCGGCGGCTCCAGGCGATCAGCAGCAAGGCCGTGCCGATTTCCAGCGCTGTCACGTTCAGGCCGGCGCCGGTCAGTCCCAGCCCGTAGGTCGCCTTGCGCAGGAAGAACACCAGCACGAACAGGACGCCGCCGCACAGCATGAACAGGCGGGTCGGCACATGGCGCGCGCGAGCGCTGTACAGCGCGGCCAGGCAGCCGATGGCGATGCCGTCCAGGCAGGAAAGATAGGAGTGGTCCGCCCAGATCTCGTTGTCGGTGAAGGCGACGCGGGCGAATGGCCCCAGCGCCACGAACAGCAGCAGCGTCAGCTTCAGCAGCCGTTCTCCCGTCGCCAGCGCCAGCATGCAAAGCAGCGGAAACGCCAGGTAGAAGGCCTCTTCCACCGACAGCGACCACAGCACGTTCCAGGCGGCGGGCAGATAGCCGGTGCGCGCTTCCAGCCAGTTCAGGTGCATGCCCAGCGCGGCCAGCGCCGCGCGCGCCAGGCTGGTGGTCTCGATGACGAATCCGGGCACGTCCAGCCCGTGCAGCGCCGCCAGCACGATCAGCAGGAGCAGCAGGCAGGGATAGATGCGCGCCGCGCGCCGCAGCAGGAAGGCGCGCCAGGGTACGGCATCCAGGGATCCCCAGCGTTCCAGCGCCGAGCGCGTGACGAGGAATCCGGAGATCACGAAAAAGATGATCACGCCGTAGTAGCCGCTGCGGAACACGATGTTGAACAGCGCCTGGGGCAATATCCTGCCAAGCAGGCTCTGCTCCTGCGGCATGTGGATCTGGATGTGCAGCAGCACGACGCACAGCACGGCGCAGCCCCGCAAGGCGTCGATCGCCGGCGTGCGCTGCGCGTCCATGCTGATGTGCGCCAAGGCGGCCGACGGTCGGTTTGCTGGCATGGGTAGTCGGGCGGGGGGTGTGCAGCCGCCATGCTAGCCAGGCATTCGTGATGGGATTGGCGGACTCTGTATGGATTTTGTAATCGCGACGGCCTTGCGTCTTGAAATTAGGATTTTTCCAAATTAAGATTTTTCCGAAATGAACGACACTTTCAAAGCGCTCTCCAATCCCATCCGCCGGGAGATCATCGCCGCGTTGCGCGAGGGGCCGATGGCGTCCGGCGATATCGCCCGGCTGTTCGACATGAGCTGGCCCACCATCACCGGGCATCTGGCCATCTTGAAGGACGCGGGGCTGATCGAGGCCGAGCGCGCCGGCACCTCGGTCCGTTATCGGCTGGTCTCCGGCGCGTTCGAGGATGCGCTGGCGTTCCTGCTGGATCTGGCGGGAGCGGGGCGCCCGGGCGCGCGGGCGTCCAAGACCAGGAAACCGGGAACATCATGAAAAGCGTGGAATCATCGGACGGCCTGCTGGGCAAGGGCGTTTATGCGCTGGTCGCGGCGCAGGTCGGCCTGGCCGGGTACATCGCCCTGTTCGGGCCGCAGGGGCCGTTGCCCATGCACTTCGACATGCACGGCAATGTCGACCGTTGGGGCAGCAGGCTGGAGGCCGCGGGCGTTCTGCTGGGCTTCGCCGTCCTGACGCTGGGCCTGGAGCGCATGATGAAGCGCCTGCTGGGGCGCGCGGACGTGGCGGCCGGTACCCGCAAGTCACTGGTGGCGGCCCGCGTTTGCACGGCGCTTGGCTTTGCGTTCGTGACCACGCTGCTGGCGGCGCTGGGGCTGGGCCGGGTGCAGCCGGGCGCGGACCCGCTCTGGATCGCCCGCTGGGGGCTGGTGCTGGCATGGGTGGGAGTCCTGGTCGTGGGCGCCTTGCTTGGCAAGGCCGGACCCAATCCGTGGGTGGGCCTGCGCGTCTACTGGACGCGGCACAGCCGCCTGGCCTGGGAGCGGGCCAATCGCATGCTCGGCCACATCTATTTCCTGGGCAGCCTGGCCGGACTGGCGCTCTTGCCCGTCGTGGATGAAGCGCATGGCTATGCGCTGTTGCTGGCCGTGGTCTTCGGTGGCGCGTTGGCGGCCACGATAGAAAGCTGGCGGGTCTGGCGCGCGGATCCCGAGCGACAGGCCTGAGGCTGGCTGGGGCAGAGGCGCCGGCATGCGGCGCAATGGCGTCCCTGAAATGGAAGAGCGCCCCAGCTCTGGATGAGTCTGAGGCGCTCCTGCCCGGCTTCGCACGCGATGGGTGTCAGACAGCCCGGCGAGTCCAATCTACTGCCGGGGGTTGTGGCGGGCAATAGGGAAAACCCCAGAAAATCAGGGTGTTACACGTCCCCATATGGCGGGGCGCGGGCCGTCGCCGGCTGGCGGCGGCAGCCCGGATCGTTGCTGTCAAGGCGAGCGGGCCGGTTTTGTCCGTCTCGGCATGCGCGAATGGTGGTGCGTTCGCCTGCCGCCGACACTGTGGATCCCTACACAGTGTCGGAGAACGAAAATGCGGCGCGATTTGAAGCGGAAGCGGCAGGCGGGCCAGGGCATGACCGAGTACATCATCGTCGTGGCCCTGGTGGCGGTGGCGGCCATCGCGGTCTACCAGTACTTCGGCCAGGTGGTGCGCGCGCAGGTCGCGGCCATGGCCAATGAGCTGTCCGGCGAAGACGGCAGCGCGTCGCTGCGCGCGGGGCGGCAGGCCGCGCAGAAGGCAGCGGGCGAAACCCGGGCCGTGTCACTCAAGGCCTATGGCGGCAACGTGGCGGGCGGCAAGTGATGGCGCGCCACGGCCATGCCTCGGCGCAGCGCGGGCAGGCCTTGGTCGCGGGCCTTGTTCTGCTTGCCGGCGCCGTTGCGGCGCTGGTCGCCATGCATGGGCTGGGCCGGATCATCGAGCAGCGTGTCCGGCTGACCCACGCCGTGGACGCGGCCGCGTACAGCGGCGCGCTGCTGCAGGCGCGTCATCTCAATGCCATCGCCTACGCCAATCGCAGCCAGATCGCGCATCAGGTCGCGATGGCGCACCTGGTCACGTTGGCCGCGTCTGCGCGCTACCTCGATAGCGCGCAGGCGCAGGCCCGGCGCCGCAACCCACCTCCCAATCTGCTGGGCAACCTGTTCGGCGCCAGCGCCGGGAAGGCTTATCGCGACATGCAAGGCCTGCCCGGCGCCGAGGCCGGCCTGGCCGATGCGCTGGCGCGGCACGACGCCGTCGTGCACGGCGTGCTGGCGGATGTGGCGGCGGCCGAGGCCCGCGACCTGATCGCCGAGCGCGACCGCATCATGTCGCGGGTGCTGCATGCCAGTTTTTCTGGCGCGCAAGCGGATGGGACTTACACGGTCGCAGCCGTCGATACGCCGCTGGCCGGTCTGAGCCTGCGCGTGCTTGATGACGGCGCGGCGGGATTCATCGAACGCATCGCGCCCGGCTCTGGCTCAGGCTCCGGCTCAGGCCTGGCCGACGCCGCGCGGGCGGCGGCGCGGCGCTACGGTTTCCTTGCGTCACGCGATGCCACCCGCAGCGGCGCGACGGCGGTCTTGTCGTCATGCCCATCGCTGCGCAATGAGCTGCGGCGCGGCGGCGCGACGTGGCTGGGGCCGGACGGCCGTTGGGCGGCAGTCGACACGCAGTCTTTCCACGCCCTGCGCAGCAATCGATGGATCGGCTGCTATTTTCGCGAGTACGCAATGGGATGGGGCATCGCGCTCGATGGCGCCAGCCCGCCGCCCGCGAGCCTGCGCTACGCGGATGCGCCGCCGGCGGACTTTTCGCAACAGGACTTCTGGCGCTGGGTACAGGCCTTTGCGGGCTGGGACCTCGTGGCCGGGACGGGCAATCCGCTGGCGAATTCCTACGGCATGGCCCAGGGCCGGCTAGCGGTCGGCTCGGGGCTGCCCGCCTACCACGATGTCGCGCGGTCCAGGCAGGGGAAGCCCCTGCGTTTCACGGTGCAGGCGCGCCTGGCGCCAAAGGACAGAACAGAGATTGCGCATCCGGGCAGTCCGTACACACGGACCATCGTGGCGTCCAGCACGGCGCAGACCTATTTCGTCCGGCCGTCGCCGAGCCTGGATGGGCGGGACGAGCTTGCCACTTTGTTCCGTCCGTATTGGCAGGCACGGCTGGCCGCTGCCGGGCCTGCGGAGGAAGGCCAGGAGGGCAGGCCATGAGGGACGTGTGCTTTCCGCTCGCCGCGCAACGCGGGCAGGCCTTGATCGAATCCGTGCTGTTGCTGTCCTTGCTGACGTTGTTGCTGCACGCCGCGCTGGGGCTGGGGCGGGCGCAGCTTGCGGCCATGCAGCTGGGCGATGCCAGCCGCCAGGCCGCCATGGCTACTGCGCGCGGGCAGGCCATGTCCTTGCACGACGCGCGGAATGGCGTGGTTCTGCGCGGCACCGCGCAGGTGGCTCGCGGCGGATCCGCGTCCGCGGCGAGCCAGTCCTTGCGCAACGATTGGCTGGGCGAGGCCCGGCTGGTGCAGGTACGTGCCGATACCACAGTCGCCATGCCGTCGCCATTTTCCGGCTTGCGCGTCAGCCGCCAGGTCCAGGTACTGAGCGGGGCGGGGCATGCACGGGATGATGCGGACGCGCAGCGTCGGGTCGGCGCCGCGAGCCTGTCGTGGCGGCGGGTATCGCAGGTTTCGCAGGAACGCGCGCGCGCCATGGTTCAACTGCTGGAGACGGCCGAGTCGCCTTGGGGCCGGCCCGCGTTCTCCTTGGATTGGCTCGCGGCATGGCATGACATTGCACCGGCCGACCGCCTGTTCGCGGAAAGGGGGCGGCGATGAGATTCCTCTTGTCCCGGTTCTTCGTCGCGCCGTGCGCACGGGGCGGCGCCCACACTGCGTCACTCTTTGGCTCCGTGGCCGAGATATGCCGCTGCGCGCTGGCCGCGACGCTGGCCTTGACGGCTGGCGCGTTGCCCCGCGCGGGCGCCCAGACCGTGCCTGCCTTGTGGCCGGATGCGGCGGCGCGCGGGCTCGTCGCCGATGGCATGGCATCGGCGGCCACGCGGCCCGCAACGCCTGCCGACCTGCAACTGGCCGCCGGTGCCCGGCGGCAGTGGTTGGCCGACCGTCTCTGGCTGTATGGCCAGCCGGCGGGCGTGCTTGTGTTCGATACGCCGCAGGACGTGCCGGAACTCATGCGCTCGCTGTCCGGGCAGCAGCCCGCCCTTGTTGATCTGCATGTGTTGTCCGGGCAGGTCTTGCTGTCGGGAATGGTGGGCGACGCGCAATGGGTGGCGCAGATGGAAGCCGTGGGGGCGCGGCGTACCGTCGGCAGCATTTCCCAGGTCCGGCTTGGCGCGCCGGCCGCGTTTGCGCCGCCCGCGTGGCTGCCCGCGGATGCGAGCCTGAAGCTGGATTTCGAAATCCAGGAAGACGGCCGCCGGGTGCGGGAACAGATCTGGCGCAGCGCCTTGTCTGCGCGTCGGGCGCAGGCCTTGGCGCAGCGCCGCCTGCGCGACGCGGGCTGGCGCGCCGCGCGTGTTCCGACAGGCGCGGCGCAGCGCTGGGAGCGGGACGGCGCGGCATTGCAATGGACCGCGACCCCGGTGGAACAGGGCAGCGGCATATGGATCAGGAGCTGGACACGATGAAAACCCTGTTGATGCGGGCGTGGCGCCGTTTTGGCGCCTACGGGCTGGCGCTGGCAGCGGCCCTGGCCACGGCCTGGGCGGTGCGCGAGCATGTCGGACAAGGCGAGCCCGAGCCGGTGGCGGCCAACGCGCCCGTCGTCGAACGACTGGTCGCGGCCGAGGACATGGCGGCGGGCACGCGGCTGGACGAATCGCACTTGCAGCGACGGCAGGTTCCCGCGGCCTGGGCGCCCCGTGCCAGCCTGGATCCGCTGGCGGCGCAAACACTGCTGGGTGCGGTGCTGTCAGCCGATATCAATGCGGGCGAGATCATCCTGCCGGCTCATCTGCTGGGCCAACCCGCCGGGCAGGCGTCGACGGCGCCTGCGGCGCAGCTCGCGCTGCCAGCAGGGATGCGCGCTTTGCATGTGACCGTTGCCGATCTGGGGCCGCTGGCTGGCCGGCTGCGCGTGGGCGACAGCGTCGATGTCTACGCGTCCTTTGCCAGCGACGGCGCGCGCAAGGCCGTCCCGGTGCTGCAGGCGGCCCGGGTCCTGACCGTCGGCGCGCCGGCCGACGATGGCGTGCCGGATACGGCGAACGCCATGTTGGCGGTCAGTCCCGAGGATGCCCTGCGCTTCGTCGCTGCCCGGCAGGGGGGCATCCTGACCGCCATGCTGCGTCACCGGGACGATGCGGTGGCCGTGCACGATGAGGGGCCTGCCGATCTGGCCGCCTTGCAGGGCACGCCTGCTGAGCCCGCTCCGGCGGCTGGCGTGGTCATCCTCTACGGGGACCGGCTGGGCGGCACGGCGCCGCGAGGCGCGGGTGACGGATACGGTGTCGGGGCAGACGGGGGCGCGGCATGGCGTTGAACCGTTATCGGCTGGCCGCCATGCTCGGCCTGTGCGGTTGCCTGGCGGGCGTTCAGGCGCAGACCATCCCGGTGGAGCTGGAGGTGGGGGAAAGCCGGGTGTTGTCCCACCCGGGCGTGCGTCGCGTGGCGGTCGGCAACGGGCAGGTATTGCGCGCGGCCGAAGCCGACGGGCAGGAAATCGTCATCTTTGGCCGCGCCGAGGGCGAGTCTTCGGTGCACGTCTGGACGGATGCCGGACGGCCCAGCGCCTATGCGTTCAGAGTCGTGCCGGCAGGCGCCGCGCGCCAACGCGCCGAGGTCGAGGCGCTGCTCGCGCGCATTCCGTCGGCCCGGAGCATGCACGTCGGCGGCAGCATCGTCATCGAAGGCGACGATCTGTCCGACCAGGACCGCGCCCGCATCGCCGCGCTGGCCGAGCGTTATCCGTCGGTGCTGGACCTCACGGGACAGGTCGGCTGGGACCGCATGGTGCTGCTGGACGTGCAGGTCGTGGAGATCCCGACCTCGCGTCTGCGTGAGTTCGGCCTGAGGTGGGATGGCCTGACGCAAGGCGGGGTGAATGTCGGGCTGGCCTGGGACGGCGGCTCCACGGGCCGTCTGGAGCGGCCCGGCGAAGCGCCGGTCGCCACGAACGGCCCAGTTTCCAGCGCGGCCGGCTATTTCGGCGTGAATGCGCTGCTGTCGGCGCGCCTGGCCTTGCTGGCGCAGCGCGGCGAGGCGGTCATGCTGGCCCAGCCTCAGCTGCTGGCGCGCAGCGGCGCCAGCGCGACCTTTCTTGCCGGCGGCGAATTGCCCTATGTGTCCACCGACGCCAATGGCAGAAACGCCACGGTGTTCAAACCCTATGGCGTATCGCTCAAGATCACGCCGCGCATCGACCGCAACGACGTGATCCGTTCACTGATCGAAGTCGAGGCAAGTTCGGTGGATACCAGCCTGAACTTGCCGGGTGGACCCGCGCTGCGCATGCGCCGCGCGTCCACCGAGTTCAACGTCCGATCCGGCAACACGCTGGTCATCGGTGGTTTTCTGTCGCGCGAGCAGGGCCGGGACGTGAGCGGCCTGCCGGGATTGCTGGACGTGCCCGTACTGGGGGCCTTGTTCGCGTCGCGCCGTTATCAGCTACGCGAAACCGAGCTGGCGATCTTCGTGACGCCGCGCATCGTGTCCGCGCAGGATCCCGGCCTGGCCGAGCGGGCGCGGCGCGGCCGGGACCTGCTCGACGCGGCTTTTCCCGAACCTCCCCGCCTGGGTACATCGTCCCTGGCCGTCGATCCGGGCCCGGCGGCGGGGTGGGATCCCTACCGCGGCCCCGGGTCCCAATGGGCGGACGTCGCTGCCGTGCGCACGCAGCAGAACCAGGAGTGATGCCATGCTGGATATCGAACTGAGCTTTCCCGACGCCGCGCCGCGCCGGGTGAGCCTGCCGTCGCCGGTGCTGGTGGGGCGCGCGGCGCATTGCGGGCTGCGCATCGCCCATTGGCGCGTGGCGCGCAGGCATGCCTGGCTGCGCGCCGTCGAGACGGGCGTGCTGCTGGAAGACCTGGATTCGCTGTCGGGAACCCTGCTCAACGGCGCCAGGGTGGAGCGTCTGGCGGCGGTGCTGCCGGAGGACGATATCTTCATCGGGCCATGCCGCCTGCGGGTGTCGCGTGGCGCGGTCCCTGACGCGCGAGTGCCTGCGGCCACGGCGGCAGGGCCGCATTCCGGCGCAGCGCCGTTGCCGCGCGAAACAGACATCCTGCCCGAGCCGGCGTTCGCATTCAGGCTGGCGCATCGCCGGCGCCTGCATGCGGCGCTGCTGGAAGCGCTGGACCTGCGGCGGCGGGACCTCGCCGGTGCCAGCGATAGCGCCCTGCGCGCCGAGGCGGGGCGGTTGCTGACGCAGATCGTCGCCGACGACCAGGACATGCCGGCGGGCGTCGACCATGCCGCGCTGTGCCAGGAAGTACTGGACGAGGCCGTGGGCCTGGGGCCGCTGGAGCCCTTGCTGGCCGCCGCCGACGTGACCGAGATCATGGTGAACCGCCACGACGAGATCTATGTCGAGCGGCAGGGTCGCCTGTACCGCCATCCGGCCGCGTTCTCCAGCGAGCAGTCCGTGCGCTGGGCGATCGATCGTGTCGTCACGCCGCTGGGCCGTCGCATCGACGAAGCGGCGCCGATGGTCGACGCCCGGTTGCCGGATGGATCGCGCATGCACGCCATCATTCCGCCCGCCGCGATTCGGGGCGCGAGCCTGACGATCCGCAAGTTTCCCGGCCGCAGCCTGACGCTCGATGCACTGATGCGCGGCGGTTCGTTGAGCGCGGCCATGGCGGCCTTCCTGGCGTTCAGCGTGCGAGCCCGGCGCAACCTGATCGTCTCGGGCGGCACGGGGTCAGGCAAGACCACGCTGTTGAACGTGCTGTCCAACGAGATCCCCGAGGCCGAGCGCGTGATCACCATCGAGGATGCCGCGGAGCTGCGCCTGGAGCACGCGCACCGGGTGGCGCTGGAGGCGCGTCCGCCCAACCCGGAAGGCAAGGGCAGGATCGACATTCGCGAGCTGGTGCGCAATGCGCTGCGCATGCGGCCGGACCGGATCGTCGTCGGCGAATGCCGCGGCGGCGAGGCGTTCGACATGCTCACGGCGATGAATACCGGCCACGAGGGCTCGTTGACCACGCTGCATGCGAACTCGCCACGTGATGCGCTGGCTCGCCTGGAAGCCATGGTGCTGCTGGCCGGGCTGGACCTGCCGCTGGCCGCCGTGCGCGAGCATATCGCCGCCAGCATCGACCTGATCCTGCAATCGGCGCGCCTGGCCGATGGCAGGCGCCTGGTGACGGCCGTTGTTGAACTGACCGGCATCGAAAGCGGCCGCATCCAGCTGCAGGAGCTGTTTCGCTTCGATCGCCGGCACGGATTCGTGGCTTGCGGCGTGTTCCCGGCTTTCGCCCGGGCCGGGAACGAGATCGGAGAGCTGTGCGACCCTGCCTGGTTTCAGGCGCCGCCATCCCAGGCGTTCGACGGCGCGCGTCATCCGGGCGGTGACATGTCGGAGCGGCCATGACCGGGATCGCGGCCGGACTGGCCATGTTCTGCGTTGCGCTGTTGGCAGGCCGGATGCTGGCAGCGCGCTGGCGTGGGGCGGCACGGGCGGTTCCATGGCCCTTGCGCGCCTTGCACCGGGCCTGGATCCGTCGGCGCGCCGCCTTGTTCGAACGTCAGCTGTCCGTGGCCTTGCTGATGCTGAGTTCCTCGCTGCGCGCCGGCGCCGCGCTCAACACGGCGCTGCGCCATCTGGCCGAGAACGGCGAGGCGCCGCTGTCACAGGAACTCGGCATGCTGCTGCGCGAGCAGCGGCTGGGCATACCCTGGGACGAGGCGCTGGCCCGACTGGAACAGCGGGTGCCGTCCGAGGCAACGGCCCTGACCGCCGCGGCCCTGCGCATCGCCACGCGATCCGGCGGCAATCTGGCCGAGGCGCTGGACCGCATCGCGGACACCCTGCGCGCCCGCTCGCAGTTGCAGGCCCGGCTGCGGGCGCTGACATCCCAGGGACGCATGCAGGCCTGGATCGTCGGCGCGTTGCCGGTGTTGATGCTGGCCGTGCTTTACCAGCTGGAGCCCGCGATCATGAGCCTGCTGTGGCGCACGCCGGCCGGCTGGGGCGTGCTGGCGCTGCTAGTCGCGCTGGAGGCCGCCGGCGTGGTGCTGATCCGGCGCATTGTCAGGATCGATGCATGAGACGGCGCCCCGTGCACGGAGGCAGACATGCTGCTTGATGCCGTAGCTGTCGTCGCGGCGGGGGGCGCGGGCTGGCTGACATGGCTGGCATTGCGATGGCTGGGGGCGGGGCGGACGCGCAGACGGGCCGCCCGGCTTGCGCGCGACATCGAGCGCGACCTGCCCTTCGTGTTCGACATGATGGTCCTGTGCGTGGAAGCCGGAATGAGCGTGCAGGGCGCGCTGCAACTGGCCGCGCGCAGCGGTCCGCCGGGCCTGCTGCGCGACGCGCTGGACCGCGCGCTGGTCGAGATGCGCGCCGGCGTGCCGCAAGCGGCCGCGATCCGGCTGCTGGCTCGGCGCAGCGGCAGCGCCCTGGCGGCCCACTGGGCCGTGGCGATGGCGCAGGCAGAGACCCTGGGCGGGAGCCTGGGGCCGGTGCTGCGCGCGCTGGCCGCGCACGGTCGCGACGACAGGCGGATCCGGGCGGAGCAGATGGCCCTGCAGGCGCCGGTGAAAATGTTGTTGCCGCTGATTGGCTGCATTTTTCCCTGCACCTTCATCGTGCTGGCCTTTCCGGTCGTGGTGCAGCTGTCGTGGAGCCTGCCTTGACTCGCCGGGCGCCGCCGATGGCGCGGCTCCGGCTGCTGCGGGTGGATGGCTGGTGGGGGCGGATGCGGGGGCTGGCGTGGCGCAAGCCCCCGGGGGCGAGGACGGGCATCCTGCTCACGCCGTGTTTCGCGGTGCATACCTTCGGCATGCGCCATCCCATAGACGTGGCCTTCATATCGCGCCTGGGGCGCGTGCTTGAACTGCGCCGGGCGCTGGCGCCGCGGCGCGTGGCGCTATGCCTGGGCGCCGTCGCCGTGGTCGAGCTGCGCGGCGGCGTCGTTGATGCCGAACACGGAGGTATAGGCCGGATAGAAGCTGCAGTACAGCACGCCGCCCGCCGCGATATTGAACGGCACCTGCAGCGTGCCCGCGAACTGCGGCGACAGGCCGATGGTCACGAGCATGCCGGCGCACAGGTCGATGAACAGGAACACCATCACCCAGGCGGCGCCGTAAACCAGGAAGGCCCATTTGTTGCGCCAGCAGGCGACGCCGGAGAAGAACAGCGCCTGCGTCAGGCGCAGGCCGTGCCAGGCCACCAGGACGGGCGCATGCCAGAACAGCGCCGCGACGATCACGTACAGCACGCCGAAGACGGTCAGGGGGACCATCAGGGCCGACAGCAGCGGCGTGATGTCCTTTTCCATCGAGGCCACGCGCACGGCCTCGGACAGCGAGCCAGAGAATGGCAGGAAGGCCAGTAGGCCGATCACCATGCAAAGCGCTGCATACAGCAGGCCCATGAGGAACAGCTTGCGAAAGACGCCGGGCTTTTGCAGCGGCTTGGGCCACATGGACGGGAGCATGACGCGGTCGGCCTCCACGTGCTTGCACGCGGACAGCGTCATCAGCGTGACGATGGGCATGAGCGCCACGAACAGGATTGGCCCTACCGGCGGGATCGCCGTCGCGAAAATGACCAGGAGGCTGATGGCCATGGCCCAGAGGAACATGGCCAGGGGCTGCTTGCGGAACAGGCGGAAACCGTCCCGGACCCATTGCCAGCCGGAAGACGCGGGGAGGTATGCTGCTTGCATGGTGTGGTCTGTTGGATGATCTCTCGAAAGTGAACGCGCCGTGCCCCCCATTATGGGGGGCACGATTGTTACGGCAACTCCGGCAAGCCCGGGAGGTGGCGCGCTTGCAACACTCTTTCGAAATGGCGGGGGTCGTGCGGCTTGAGCGTCTGGGCCGGCCTGGGCAGGAAATAGTCGTACAGGCGCGACAGCCAGAAGCGCAGCGCGGCGCCGCGCAGCATCAGCGGCCAGGCCAGCCGTTCGGCGTCGGTGAAGGGCCGCACCTCGGCATAGGCCCGCAGCCAGGACTGCACCAGCTCGGGAATGAACGCGCCGGTGTCCCGCTCGATGCACCAGTCGTTGACGCTGACCGCCACGTCGAACAGCCAGGTGTCGCAGCCCGCGAAATAGAAATCGATGAAGCCGCCCATCAAGGGATCATCGAAGGTGCCGGCGAACAGCACGTTGTCGCGGAACAGATCGCAGTGCGCCGGACCGGCAGGCAGGCTTTGCCAGGACGCGGTGGCGCTGGCGGCCTGCTGCTCGGCCAATTCCGTCGATAACAGGCGGGCCTGGCCTTCGTCCAGGAAGGGCATGACCTTGGGGGCGGTTTCCAGCCACCAGGACAGGCCGCGCAGATTGGGCTGGCGTATCGGGAAGTCCTGGGCGGCCAGGTGGGTGCGGGCCAGCGTGGCACCGGCCAGCGCGCAATGCGCCGCGCCGGGCGCGGGCTCGTAGCCGCCCGGCAGGCGCGTGACGATGGCGCAGGGCTTGCCGTGCAGGGTCGTCAGGCGCGTGCCGTCGCGCAGGGTCTGTGGCTGCGGCACCGGGATGCCGCGTTCGGCCAGCTGGTGCATCAGCTCGATATAGAACGGCAGCTGTGCGTGCGTCAGCACCTCGAACAGCGTCAATACGTATTCGCCGCGCGAGGTGTAGAGGAAGTAGTTGGTGTTTTCTATGCCCGCCGTGATCCCCCGCAGCGAAATGAATTCGCCCAGGTCGAAATGCGCCAGCAGGGCGCGCGCGTCGTCGTCGGATACGGGAGTGAATACGGCCATTGAGCTTGAGGAAACCAGGGGTTGACGGGCGGGCGGCTTGGGCGCGGGCGCGCCTGTCCGGGCGGCCGCGGCGCAATTTTAGACCACATGGCGGGTGTGCCGCGCAAGACCGCCGGCAGCGCGGCGGGCAGAATCCGCGCGGGGGCCGTAAAATACCGCATCCCCTTGTTTTGACGAGCTATTCTTGGACTCCCCCGACTGGCGGCTGTGCGTCGCCCCCATGATCGACGTGACCGACCGCCATTGCCGTTATTTCCACCGGCTGCTGGCGCCTCGGGCGCGGCTGTACACGGAAATGATCACCACCGGCGCGCTGCTGCATGGCAACGTCGCGCGGCACCTGGATTTCGACGAGGCCGAGCATCCCGTGGCCCTGCAGCTGGGCGGCAGCGAGCCGGACGCGCTGGCGCAATGCGCCAGGCTGGGCCGACAATGGGGCTACGACGAAATCAATCTGAACTGCGGCTGCCCCTCGGAGCGCGTGCAGCGCGGCGCATTCGGCGCCTGTCTGATGGCCGAACCCGACCTGGTCGCCGACTGCATCAAGGCCATGCAGGACGCCGTGGACATCCCCGTGACCGTCAAGCATCGCCTGGGGCTGGACTACGACGACTCGTATGCGTTCGTCCGCGACTTCGTCGGCAAGATCCACGACACCGGCTGCCGCGTCTTCATCGCCCATGCACGCAACGCGGTGCTCAAGGGCCTGTCGCCCAAGGACAACCGGGAAATCCCGCCGCTGCGCTACGACGTGGTCACGCGGCTGAAGCGCGATTTTCCGGATTCTATATTCGTGCTCAATGGCGGCCTGGCCGATGCGGCCCAGTCGGTGGGTGCGGCGGCCGAGTTCGACGGCGTGATGCTGGGCCGCGCGGCCTGGCATACGCCGCGCGTGCTGTCCGAGGTGTCCTTGCAGCTCTGGCCCTCGGTCCGCCTGCCCAGCGACGCGCAGGTGGTGGATGCCATGATGGCCTACGCCGCCAGGCAGGTGGCCCAGGGCGTGCCGCTGCGCGTGATGACGCGCCCCATGCTCGGCCTGGTCAACGGCCAGACCGGCGCGCGCCGCTGGCGCCGCATGCTGTCCGACCCGACGCTGTTGGCCGCCAACAATCCCGGCCTGATCTACGACGCCTGGCGCACCCAGACCCAGGCCCCGAGCCGCCACGACGCCACGCTCGAAGCCGCCCAGGCCGGCATCTGAACGACGCACAAGCGACAAACAAAAACGCCCCGGGCACAAGCCGCCCGGGGCGTTTGAATTTACGGCACACGCCAACCTCTCAAGAAGAACGCCACCTCACAAACTGGCAACCCTCTCCCAAAGCCGGGCCGCACGGAGCCGGCTTCGCCGGTCCGTAGCGGCGCCCCCTTGAGGGGGAAGCGCGAAGCGCTTCGGGGTTGGGCTTATCCCTCCGGTCCGTAGCGGCGCCCCTTGAGGGGAAGCGCGCAGCGCTCGGCGTGGGCCTACCTTTCAGCGCCTTCCAGCGGCCAGTCGCGGATATACGCCTTGAGCATGTTGTTCTCGAACTTCTGCGCCGCGACGATGGCCTGCGCCATGTCATAGAACGAGATCACGCCCATCAATGTCGGGCCGTCCATGACGGGGATGTAGCGCGCGTGCTTTTCAAGCATCAGGCGCTGGACCTCATCGGCGCTGGTGTTGGGCGACACGCTGACCGGGGCGTCGTCCATGATGGCGCGGATGGTGGTGTCGCCCAGCATGCCGCCATGCTCGTGCATGTGGCGGATGATCTCGCGGAACGTGAGCATGCCCGTCAGGGTGCCCAGTTCCATGATGACGAGCGAGCCGATATCCTGCTCGCTCATGGTTTGCACGGCTTGCGATACCGGCATGTCCGGCGACGCCGTATAGAGCGTGTCGCCCTTGACGCGCAGAATCTCGCTGACCTTCAACATTGGTTCCTCCCGGGCGGATTGCGCCCTGATTTCATTTAAGTGTTCTTGCGCGCTTCCGTCCCGAGGGCTGGAACCACTTCATTTCCGGTATTTTGCGCTTCTTGGCACAGATCTTCCAGCGTGGGCGCCGGCTGGCCGCCCAGGACTGACGCCGCCACCCGCAGGATTTCGGCGTCATTGCGCACGCGCGCGCGGGTCTGGTCCAGCAGGAAGCGCTCCACTACGGGCGCCATCGAGGTCTGGCGGGCGTCGCAGGCCAGCATCCAGTTGCCTTCCGTGCTGCGCGCGATCAGGCCCATGTCGTTCAGGGTTTCAAGCACGGCGTTCAGCTCGTCCTGGTGCAACCGCAGCTGCCTGGCCAGGGCGCTGGCAGCCAGGCCCGGCGGGTTGGCGGCCTGGGCTCGGCGCAGCGCGCGCAACGCGTCCAGCGCGTCGACGTAGGCCGCGCCCGGGTAGCGGTTGATCTCCCAGCGTCCCAGCCGGATCAGCGGCGCGCTGGCGGCCAGGGTGGCGCCCAGCAGCACGGCGAGCCAGGACAGATAGATCCACAGCAGGAAGATCGGCAGGGTGGCGAAGGCGCCGTAGATAATGGTGTAGGTGGGGAAGCGGGTCAGGTAGTAGGCGAAGGCCGACTTCATGATTTCCAGCACGATGGCGGTCACGAAGCCGCCGACCAGCGCGTCGCGCCACAGCACGTCGCGGTTGGGCACCACCACGAACAGGCCGGCAAAGCCCAGCCCCGTCAGCACCAGCGGGATCAGGGAAACCGCCATGCTGACGATCTCGGGCACGTCGCGCACCAGCCCCATCGATTCGCGCGCCACGAAGGACGTGGCCCAGAGGCTGGCCCCGGCCACCACCGGCCCCAGCGTGATGACCGCCCAGTACACCAGCGCCCGCTGCGGCAGCGGCCGCTGGCGGGTGACGTGCCAGATGTCGTTGAACGCCTTGTCGATCGTCATGATCAGCAATAGCGAGGTGACCAGCAGGAAGGCACCGCCGATGGCCGTCAGCCGCGAGGCCTGGCGCGCGAACTGGTTCAGGTACTCCATGATGTTGTCCGACACGGACGGCGGCATCAGGCTGTTGGCCAGGAAGTCCTCCAGCGCCACGCGGAATTCCTGGAACACGGGAAAGGCGGTGAACAGCGACAGCACCACGGCCAGCATCGGCACAATGGCCAGCACGGTGGTGAAGGTGAGGCTGGACGCGACCTGCAGCAGCTTCTCTTCGTCGGCGCGCTGGGACGTGAAGCGCCAGGCGCGGCGGACCTTCGTCACCCAGGACGCGCGCGGGGACGAAGGCGCAGTGGCCGCCGACGCGGCGGCGGCGGGCTCGGCGGGGCGATTCATCAGGCGATAATAGCAGCATGAACCCTGAACTCAATCCTCGCCTGCGCCTGCTGGCGTCGGCATCGCTGTTCGCCCTGATTGTGCTGTGCGTGGCCTGGGAAAGCGTGGTCGCGCCGCTGCGTCCCGGCGGATCCTGGATGCTGCTCAAGGCGCTGCCGCTGGCCTTTCCGCTGCGGGGCGTCCTGCGCGGCAACCTGTATACCTATCAGTGGGCGTCCATGCTGTCGCTGCTATATCTGATGGAAGGCGTGGTTCGCGCCATGTCCGATCCCGCGCCCTTGTCCGTGGCCATGGCCTGGGGCGAGATCCTGCTGTCGACCGTGTTTTTCGTCAGCGCAATTTTTTATGTGCGGCCCGCCAAGCGCGCCGCGCGGAGACAACGCGCATGACTGCCCGCACCTTGAACGCGCTGACCACGGTCAATTCCTTCGCGGCCCTGCCGGATGCCTTCCATACCCGGTTGGCGCCCCAGCCGCTGAGCCATCCGCGCCTGCTGCACGCCAATCCCGATGCCGCCGCGCTGATCGGGCTGGACCCGTCGGCCTTCGCGACGCCGGAATTCCTGGCCGTGTTTTCCGGCCAGCAGCCGCTGCCCGGCGGCGACACGCTGGCCGCCGTCTACAGCGGCCACCAGTTCGGCATCTGGGCCGGCCAGCTGGGCGACGGACGCGCGCATCTGCTGGGCGAGGTGCAGGGGCCGGCCGGCAGCTGGGAGCTGCAGCTCAAGGGCGCCGGCATGACGCCGTATTCGCGCATGGGCGACGGCCGCGCGGTGCTGCGTTCGTCGGTGCGCGAATACCTGGCCGGCGAGGCCATGCACGGCCTGGGCATCCCGACGACGCGCGCGCTGTGCCTGGTGGCGTCGGACGATCCGGTGTACCGCGAGACCGTGGAAACCGCCGCCATCGTCACGCGCATGGCGCCCAGCTTCGTGCGCTTCGGCTCGTTCGAGCACTGGTCGGCGCGGCGCGACCTCGACCGCCTGGCGACGCTGGCCGATTACGTGATCGACCGCTACTATCCCGAATGCCGCGAGACGCGGGCGGGCGAGCCGGCGGACCCGAACGCGGCCGTCACCAACCTGCTGCGCGAAGTGACGCGGCGCACGGCGCTGCTGATGGCCGACTGGCAGTCCGTGGGCTTCTGCCACGGCGTGATGAACACCGACAACATGTCCATCCTGGGACTGACGCTGGACTACGGTCCGTATGGCTTCATGGATGGATTCAAGCTGGCGCACATCTGCAATCACTCCGACACGCAGGGCCGCTATTCCTGGAACCGGCAGCCGTCGGTGGCGCTGTGGAACCTGTATCGCCTGGGCGGCAGCCTGCACAGCCTGACCCAGGACGCGGATGCGCTGCGCGCGGTGCTGGACGAATTCGAAGCGGTGTTCACGCGCGCGTTTCACGCCCGCATGGGCGCCAAGCTGGGCCTGGCGTCGTGGCGTCCCGAGGACGAGGCGCTGCTGGATGACCTGCTCAAGCTCATGGATGCGAACCAGGCCGATTTCACGCTGTGCTGGCGCCGCCTGGCCGATGCGGTGCTGGGGCGTCGCAGCGCGTTCGAGGACCTGTTCATCGATCGTCCCGCCGCGTCGGCATGGCTGGATCGCCTGCTGGCGCGTCAGGCCGCCGACAGCAGGCCGGCGCAGGAAACTGCCCAGGCCATGAATCGGGTCAATCCGCTGTACGTGCTGCGCAATCATCTGGCGGAGCAGGCGATCCGGGCGGCGCAGCAGGGAGATGCGGGCGAGATCGGGACGTTGCTGCAGCTGTTGCGTGACCCGTACACGGAACGCAGTGGTTACGAGGCGTATGCGGGGCTGCCTCCGGACTGGGCGGGCGGCATCGAAGTCAGCTGCTCGTCCTGAGCAGTGGTTTAAGGTTGCGAAAGAGGGGGCAGGTGCTGATCTGACGGCTATTTACGCGAAAAACCAGTGTTAGGAAGTGAAATATGGCGGTTTTTTTCACTGCAATCATTCGTTTCCATTGTAAAAGTCGTAAGATTGTCGCCTGCGGGACACTCGGGATGGCTTGCCGCATCCCTGGGGCATTTGTCGACAATATTTGAATAAAGCACTCTGAATATGCCTGGCGCGGATGGTTTGCTGTGTATCGGCTTGCTTGAGGATGATGCGGACTTCCGGGAGGAGTTGGCGTTGGGCCTGGGCGGCTATGGTTTCCGGGTGGCGTTCGCCTGTGACAATGCGGCGGCGTTCTATCGCCGGCTGCAGGAGCAGCCGTGCGACATCGTCATACTCGACGCGCACCTGCCCGGTGAGGACGGTTTCTCGGTCGCGACCCGCTTGCGGGCGCTCAGCCCGGTCGGCATCGTCATGCTGACCGGTCGCAGCGCGCTGGAAGACCGCGTGCGCGGCCTGGAGGGCGGCGCCGACGTGTATATGACCAAGCCGGTCGACCTGCTCGAACTGAGCTCGGTGATCCGCAGCCTGGCGCGCCGCATGCGGCTGGCCAAGGCGCCGCGGCCCGCCGATGCCGAAACGCGCACGCCGGCCGAGTCTTCCTGGTCGCTGCAGGATGGCGGCTGGATCCTGGTCGCGCCCGATGGCGCTTCGCTGCACCTGAGCGCGCAGGAGCGCACGTTCCTGATGGCCTTGATGGATGCCGCCGGCAGCGCGGTCAGCCGGCAGGCGCTGGCTGAATTGTTCCTGCCCGAGAGTCCGGGCGGGTTCGAGTTGCGCCGCATCGACGTGCTGGTCAGCCGCCTGCGCGCCAAGGCACAGAGCGCCGGCCTGAAGCTGCCCGTGCTGTCCGTGCGCGGACAGGGCTACGTATTCGCGGCCTGAGCGCCGCGTTCGCCGGCCGCGTCAGGCGGCGGGCGGCGAGACCGGCAGGGTGATGACGAAGCGGCTGCCGGCGCCGATCCGGCTGGTCATGGTCAGCGAGCCGCCCTGGCTTTCGCAGATGCGCCGCGCCAGATAAAGCCCGACGCCCAGTCCCGATGTCTCGCGATGCGCCGCGCGCCGAAAGCGCGGCTCGAAAATCCGCTGCTGGTCTTCTTCTCCGATGCCCGGGCCACGATCGACGACGGCGATCCATGCCTGGTGCACGCCATCCGCCATGCCCGCGCCGGTCTCGATCCGGATGGGCTCGCTGGCGGGCGAGTACTTGACGGCGTTATGGATCAGGTTGCGCAGGACCACGCTGGTCAGCGAACGATCGCAATAGGCGGGCAGGGCGCCGTCCGCGTTCAGCACCAGGGCGTGCGCGGTATCGGGACGCATCGCGGTCACCACGTCGCGGGCCATCGCCGCCAGGTCGATGGCTTCGCCGCGCGGGGTCAGCGCCTGTTCCTCGCGGCGGTCCTGTGTCAGCAGCTGTTCCATCAATTCGGTCATGCGCGTCACCGAGCGGTGGATGCGCGCCAGGCGGTTGTCCACGGCTTCGCCATTGCCCGCCAGGATCATGTCCAGGGATTGCGCCGCCGCGCTGATGGTGGCGAGCGGCGCGCGCAGCTCATGCGAGAGCAGGGCGTTCATCTGGCGTTGTGTGTCCAGGGCGCCGGCCAGTTCGGCCAGGCGCAGCTCGTCCTGGGCCTGATGGCCCGCCGCCGAGGGCGTCTGCGCGGGCGGTGACGAGGCGCTGGCGCGCGCGAGCCGATCCGCCAGGGCGCAATACCACAGCGCCAGCGCCACCAGCAGCAGGCGCGCCAGTTCCAGCAAGCTGGCCGGCGCGCCCGCGCCGGCGCCGGGCCAGGCATCGCGCCCGATCAGCCAGACGGACAGCGCATGGCCGGCGGCCAGGACCAGGCAGGCCACGCGGCGCGGACCCGGGCGCGCGCCAGCAGCCAGCAGGGCCGCCGTCAAGGGCAGGCTGGCCGCCGCGCAAGCGCCCGCGATGGCGGCCGACGCCGCGCCGTCATGCGTTTCGTAGATGAAGATCAGGGCCAGCGAGGCCAGCGCGGCCAGTCCGATGCTGCCCCAGCGGCAGGCCGCCGCCAGCCCGCGCAGGCCGCCGGATCCCGCGAGGAAGGGCGCCGTCAGCGCGAGCAGCGCGGCATAGGAGCCGGCCTGCAAGGCGCCGGCCGGCAGCAGGTTCGGCAGGGTGCGGAACAGCCCTTCAAGCAGCAGGAACACGACGCCCGCGGCTTGCACGCTGTCGCGGGTCCGCGTCCAGGCGGCCGCGCAGACCAGCGCGCACGCCAGGGCGGCGCCGGCGATCAGTCCCGCGTGCACGCCCGCCTGGGCGGCAAGTTCCGCCTGGGCCCGGGCGGCGCCGGGCCATGCCGATAGCGCGCACAACGCGCCCGCCCAGCGTCGGGTGGATGCCGCCGCGGCGCGGACGGGCGGCAGGCGAGTGCGGGAACGGGGCAACAGTCCTTCCGTCAACTAGGAACCCATTGGTGGTCGGGAGCAAGATCATGCGGGCGGGCGAAGTTTACGCCAGCGCCGCGCAGGGCGTGGATGCCGATTTTCTCCAGAATGGATTGCGTGGCTGTGTCCGGCACGTCTTCGGCGTATACCGCCATGCCCAGCGTCTGCGCGGCCGCCGCGACCGTGGCCGCCAGATGCTGGCTGCCGGGGCTGCGCAACAGCCCGGCGACGAACCCGCCGCCGAGCTTCAGGTAGGAGAACGGGAATTCGTGCAGATGCTCCAGGGCGCCGAAGTGCTGCGACAGGCGGGTCAGCCCGACGCGCGCGCCGGCCTGCGTGGCCAGGCGGCACAGCTCGCGCATCTCGGTGTTTTGCTCGATCAGGCCGGCGGCATCCACTTCGATGATCAGCCTCCGGGTGAGGGCGGGTCGGTCGCCGAGCATCTTTTCCAGCCGGGCCAGGAAGCCGGGCTGCGACAGCGAGCCCAGCGCCACGGGCGCCGCGAGCGCCCCGTGTTGCGCGTACAGCCAGTCCAGCCCCAGCCGCAGCGCCTGGATATCGCATTCGGCCGACAGGCCGAGCCGCACCGCGGGCGGCATGAAGATGGAGGCGGGCACGGGGTCGGCGCCCGACGCGTCGTGCAGCGTCAGGCTGGCCTCGTGATGCAGCAGCCCGCCCGACACGTCCTGCAGGGCCTGTACCGCCAGCGCGAACTTGTGTTGTTCCAGCGCGGTGGTCAGCGCGTCGTGCCAGCTGTATTCGCCGATGCGGGTGCTGTCGGCGGCCTGGCTGGCGGGCGCGATCTGGTCATCGTCGGCGCTTTCGGAGCACATCAGCGCATGGTCCAGCCGTGCCAGCGTGTCGCTCATGCCGTCGCCGGGCGCGAATTCGGCCATGGCCAGCGCCCAGCGGCACCAGCCGTGCTTGCCCATTGGCACGCGCAGCGAGTGCAGTTCGCGGCGCACGCGCTCGGCCAGCACGCCAGCTTGCGGCGCGCTGCTGCGAGGCATCAGCAGGGCGAAATCGGAGCCGCCGATCCGGGCCAGCAGCGCCTGGGAGCCGCCCTGCGCGTCGACCAGCCTGCGCAGGCGGTCGGCGGAAGAGCGCAGCCACTGGTCGGTGAACGCACGCGACAGGTGGCGGTTGATCTGCGCCAGGTCGCGCTGGCGGAACATGAGCAGGTGGCCGCCCGCCTCGGCGGTCCGGTCGCTCAGCGCCGCGCGGAAACGATCCATGAAATATTTGCGGTTCGGCAGCCAGGTGACGGCGTCGCGGTGGATCTCGCTTTGCAGCGATTCGATCCGCGCGTTCTGCTCCTCGACCGTGGCGTCGACCTGGCGGCGGGCGTCGACCAGGGCCTGGTCGACGCCTTCCAGGCCACAGGAGCCGGATGGCGAGGCATCGGCGCCCGGCGCCAGGGCGCGCACGCGTTGACTGATGTCACGCGACGCGCTGGTTTCGATGCGGCGCGCCAGGCTGACGGCGAACAGCGCCCAGAACAGGCCGGCGCTCAGCGCCAACCCCACGGCGCGGACGCCGCCCTGCCACAGCGTATCGTTCGCCAGCGTGGCGTCGCCCTGGACGGTGACCGTGCCGCGCGCGGCGCCGTCGGGGCTGGCGTAGGGGAGCGAGACCGCCGGCGCCCGCAGGGAGAACCAGCGTTCGTGCCAGGCGCCTGAGCCGGCGTCCGTGGCGGCGGCCGGGCCGCGCTCCACGCTGTCGCCGGATGCATCGTCGGCAATCCTGAGACGTGCGTACAGCCCCTGGCTGTACAGTTCGTCAGCCAGAACCTCACGCTCGTGAGAAGTGGAGGGCGCTCGACCCAGGACCCAGGCGAGCGTGCGCGCGCCGCTTTCGCTTTGCTGCGCCAGTTGCCGGCTCAGGTGGCGATGGGCGGTCAGCATGCCCAGTGCCTGGGCGCCAAGCAGGACGATGCCTGCGAGCAGGGCGGAACACAGGAGTAACCGGCGTAGTTTCGACATGTGTGCGGAATTCCCTTCGTGGCCAGCACCGTTGCCGGTGTCGCGGATTGCCGGCCAGCCCGTCAAAAGGGGAGCGACGGGCCGCCGATGTGCCCGATCGGGAAGAAACCTGGATAAGAAACGTGACACACGTTACTAATACCTCAGCGGCGCTTCCTGCGCTGTAATTCGGCATGTCACAGAACATACAGAATATTACGAAATCTGCTGCGACATCAGACAACCTGTGCAATTATTTCGCTCGTGATAATTGCTCCCGATGACAACTATTGAGATAAGGCGTATTAATTTTTCGGACTCATGTGTCGTAGTAGGAGCAAGGCATGGCGCGACGCGGCGGCCGGTAACCGCTATCGCAGGACTGTCATGCATAAACGCGAGCAATCACCAGACAGCAGCAATCGAGGGAAACGGGGCGCGTTGCCCCCAGAAGTGTGGCGTTTTTTTGCGAAAATAATGCATAATTTAAAAAATGTTACAGACCTTGGGTTCAACTCCGGACCGCGACGCCAAGGGTTTCTAGATAGGGGGGCTCCGTGCGTGAGAGTTACCTGCTCGCACTGTGCCTGACGCTCGCGGGCGCACTTGCGGCGATATGTTTGCTTTTCGTGCGGCGGGAGCGCGTGCTGCGCCACCGCCTGACGCGCGACGAGGCCACGGGGGTCCTTAGCCAGCGGGAACTGCAGCGCCGCGCGCGCGCCTGGCTGGCCCAGGCCGAGGGCCATGCCCGCCGCGGCGCCTTTTTCCTGGTGCGTTTCGAGCAGTACGCCGAGATCAGCGCCATGCTGCGCGCGGGCGAGGACCAGGCCTTGCTGGCGCTGGTCGCGCAGCGCCTGAGCCTGGTCGCCCGGGCGCTGGGCGGCATCGTGGGCCGCTGCGGCCTGGATACGTTCACGGTCTGCGTGCCCGATGTGGACGAGCAGGGCGCTGCCCAGGTCTCGACCAAGCTGCTCGAGGACCTGGGCGCGTCCTACGAGCTGGGCGGCCGTCCGCTGATCGCCGTGTTTCGCGTGGGCGCGGCGCTGTATCCCGAGCATGGCCGCACGGTCGAGGAGCTGCAGCGTTGCGTGCAGGTCTCCATGGTGCCCCTGAAAGAGCGCGAAGGGCCGGGCTGGAACATGTTCGATTTCCGCCTGCTGGCGCGGCAGCGGGACCGGCAGGGCCTGGAGAACGACCTGCGGCTGGCGCTCACCACGCGGAACATGGAGCATCGAGCTGTACTACCAGCCCGTCTGCGACAGCGCCTCCGGCCTGGTGGAGGGATGCGAGGCGCTGCTGCGCTGGCATCATCCGGTGCTGGGCAGCGTTTCCCCGGCCGTGACCATCGAGCTGGCCGAGCGCAGCGGCCTGATCGTGCCGCTGGGCGCATGGATCCTGGAGCGGGCCTGCTCCCAGGCCACCCAATGGCCGGCCGCCTGGCGCGTGCACGTGAATCTGTCGGTCAAGCAGATGAACGAGGACGGCCTGGTGCAGCTTGTGGCCGACGTGCTGGCCGATACCAAGCTGGCGGCGCGCAAGCTGGTGCTGGAAGTCACCGAATCCATCTTCATCCTGCATTACGAACGGCACGTCAAGATCCTGAACACGCTGCGCGCCAAGGGCATCGGAGTGGCGCTGGACGACTTCGGCTGCGGCTATTCCAGCCTGAACCATCTGCGGCATCTGCCCATCGACTGGGTCAAGATCGACCGCAGCTTCATTTCCGCGCTGGAGTCCGACGCCGGCAGCAGGGAAGTCGTGTCGGCGCTGTTCGGCCTGTGCCAGGCCATGCACCTGCCGGTGGTGGCCGAGGGCGTGGAGACCGAAGGCCAGCGCGAGATTCTGAAGGCGCTGGGCTGCCGCGTCATGCAGGGATTCCTGCTCGGCCGGCCCGCGCCGGCGGCGGAAATCCAGGCTTTGGCCTCGGCGGTGTCATAATCGGGGTTGCGTGCAAACCCCGACCTCATTGGCTTCCTTATGTCCGGCAATACCCTCGGTACCCTTTTCACCGTCACGAATTTCGGCGAGTCCCACGGGCCGGCCATCGGTTGCGTCGTGGACGGCTGCCCTCCGGGCCTGGAACTGGACGCGGCCGACATCCAGCGCGAACTGGATCGCCGTCGTCCCGGCACCTCGCGCCACGTGACGCAGCGCCAGGAAGCCGACCAGGTCGAGATCCTGTCGGGCGTCTATGAAGGCGTCACCACGGGAACGCCCATCGGCCTGCTCATCCGCAACACCGACGCGCGCAGCAAGGACTACACCAATATCGCCGACACTTTCCGTCCCGGCCACGCCGACTACGCCTACTGGCGCAAGTTCGGCGTGCGCGATCCGCGCGGCGGCGGGCGCTCGTCGGCGCGGCTGACGGCGCCCACGGTGGCGGCCGGCGCCATCGCCAAGAAATGGCTGGCCGAGTGCCACGGCGTGCGCGTGCGCGGCTACATGAGCCAGCTCGGCCCGATCCCGATTCCCTTCGTCTCCTGGGACGAAGTGCCCAACAATCCGTTCTACGCGCCCAACGCCGACATCATCCCGGAACTGGAAGCCTATATGGACCAGCTGCGCCGCGATGGCGATTCGGTCGGCGCGCGCATCGAGGTCGTGGCCGAGAACCTGCCCGCGGGCTGGGGCGAGCCGATCTATGACCGGCTCGACGCCGACATCGCCCACGTCATGATGGGCCTGAACGCGGTCAAGGGCGTGTCCATCGGCGCCGGCTTCGATTGCATCGCCCAGCGCGGCTCCGAGCATGGCGACGAGATCACGCCGGACGGTTTCCTGAGCAACAATGCCGGCGGCGTGCTGGGCGGCATTTCCACCGGGCAGCCGATCACGGTATCGCTGGCGATCAAGCCCACGTCCAGCATCCGCGTCGAGCGCCAGTCGGTCAATCGCGCCAACGAGCCCGTCACGGTGCAGACGCTGGGTCGCCACGATCCCTGCGTCGGCATCCGCGCCACGCCCATCGCCGAGGCCATGCTGGCCCTGGTGCTGATCGATCATGCGCTGCGTCATCGCGCGCAGTGCGCCGACGTTTCCGTCTGATAAGCTTGCCGTCCTGTCGCCATGATGGCGGATCTGAGGTCTTCATGAGTCGGATTTTCCCTGCCATGCGCGCCCTGGGGGCCGCCTTCGTCTTTGCCGTGCTGGCGGGTTGCACGGGCATGAACACCACGCAGTCGGGCGCCATCGGCGTCAACCGCACGCAATACATGTCCAGCATGGTGCCGGCCCAGGCGCTCGAACAAGAGGCAGGCCAGCAGTACGGCGATATCCTGAAGCAGGCCAAGGCCAAGAACCTGCTGGACCGCGATCCCGCGCAAGTGGCACGCGCCCGCACGATCTCGCAACGGCTGATCTCGCAGGCCGGCGTGTTCCGGCCCGATGCGGCAAGCTGGAAATGGGAAGTGCACGTGCTGTCCAGCGACGAGGTCAACGCCTGGTGCATGCCGGGCGGCAAGATCGCCGTCTACACGGGACTGCTGAACAAGATCAAGCCCACCGATGACGAGTTGGCCGCCGTGCTGGGCCACGAGATTTCCCACGCCTTGCGCGAACATGCGCGCGAGCGCGTGTCGCAGCAGATGGTGACCAACCTGGGGCTGTCGGTGCTGTCCATCGCCACGGGTTCCAAGGAGGCCGGCAACCTGGGCGGCAAGCTGACCAGCGTGATGTTCACGCTGCCCAACAGCCGCACCCATGAAACCGAGGCCGACCGCATGGGCGTGGAGCTGGCCGCGCGCGCCGGCTATGATCCGCGCGCCGCCGTCACGCTGTGGCAGAAGATGGGCGCGGCGGACGGCGGCCAGGCGCCGCCCGAATTCCTGTCCACCCACCCGTCGGCCGCCTCGCGCATCAGCGATCTGCAGGTGGCGTCGGAGCAGGTCCTGCCGCTGTATGAGCAGGCCAAGGGCAAGGGCCGCGCGGCCCGTTGAGGCGCGCCGCCGTCCGGCGCCGGACCGCGCAGGGCAATCCCGGGCGGCTACCGCGCCATCATGCCCAGCTCCTTGAGCAGGGGCAGCAGCGCCGCCCGCTCGGCGTGATACTCCTCCTCGAAGGCTTGCGGCGTGTTGCCGATGGCCTCGAAACCGATCGATACCAGGAATTCCTTCATGGCCGCGTCCTGCACGCTCACGCCGATGGCCTGCGCCATGCGCGCCAGCGCCGCGGGAGGCATGCGGGCGGGAGCGGCGATGCCGGCCCAGGTCGGGTTGCCGAAGACGAAATCGTCGTAGCCCGCTTGCGCGAAGGTGGGCACGCCGGGCAACAGCGCGGCCCGGCCGCCGCCGACCACGGCCAGCGGCTTGATTCTGCCTTGTTCGATCAGCGGCAGGGCCACCTGCGGCGACAGGAAGGTCATGTCCACTTGGTTCGCCAGTACGTCCTGCAACGCTGGCGGCGATCCGCGATAGGGCACCTCTGTCAAGGCCACTCCGGCCTTGCGCGCAAGGCTCTCCATGACCTGCGCGGGCATCGTGCCGGGCCCCCATGATCCGTAGGTGACGTTGGCCTTGCCCGGCTTGAGCAGGGCGACCAGCTCGGCGATCGAGTCCGGCCCGAACTTCGGATTCGCCACCAGCACGGTCGGACTGGCGCCGATCTTGCTGATCAACGCGAAATCCGCCTGGGGATCGTAGGGCAGCGACTTCATCACCGCCAGCGCGGTGATGAAGGGCGAGTTGGTGGTGACCAGGAAGGTGTGCCCGTCCGAGGCGCGGGCGACCTCGGCGGCGGCCAGCACGCCGGCCGCGCCGGGCTTGTTCTCGACTACGACGGCCACGCCGAGCTGCCGGGACAGCGATTCCGCCAGCCGGCGCGAAATCACGTCCAGCGGCGCGCCGGGCGGCGAGGTGCAGACCAGCCGCACCGTGCGCGACGGAAAGGTCTCGCGCGCCGCCGCGGCGGGCACGGACGCCGGAAGGGCCAGGGCGCCGGCCAGCGTACCGGCCAGGGCGCGGGCGAGGAATCTGCGGCGGGTATGCATGCGGCTTCTCCTTGGGTGACGAGGCGTCAGGCCTGGGGCGCGGCGCCGCTCGGTGCGTGGCGCGCCAGGAAGGCGTCCAGCGTCCGGTTGAAGGCGGGCGCGTCCTCGAAGTAGGTGGAGTGTCCGGTGTCGGGGAAGGTATGGGCGGTGGCGCCGGGGATCAGCGTGGCGACGTGCAGATGGCTTTCCCCGTTCAGGAAGTCGTCGTGCGAACCGCCGGCGACGAGCGTCGGCACGGCATAGCCGGCGAAGTCCCGGGGATGCAGCCGGACGCGCTCGTCCATCATCGGCGTGGAGTCGAAGCCGGGGTTCAGCTGCTTGATCTGGGCGTACAGGAACATCAGCTCCGGGCGTTCCCGGGCGGTCTTGCGGTTCCAGCCCACGGCCGCGTCGCGTTCGGCGCCGGCCTCGTTGAAGATGCCGGTGGCGCGGCGCAGCGTGCGCCAGTTTTCCTCCGAATAGGCCGGCGTGGGCGAGCCGTTGATGAACAGGCAGCTCACGCGTTCCGGGTGGCGCACGGCCAGCGGCAGGCCTGCCCAGGCGCCCAGCGACTGGCACACCAGCGCCGCGGACGAGATGCCCTCGGCATCCAGCACGGCCAGCAGGTCGTCGGGAAAGTCCGCCGGATGCGAGACCACGCCGGGCGCCAGCACCGAGCGGTGAAAGCCTCGCAGGTCCATCGTGATGACGCGGTAGCGGTCGCGAAAGTGCATGACCTGCTGGCAGAAGGCCAGCGTGTTGCCGCCGCCACCGTGGATGAAGACCAGGGGATGGCCCGAGCCATGCGTTTCATAGTAGAGCGTGGCGTCCTTGCGAGCGATCGTGGGCATGGCAATGTCTCCTTGAGGGTTGTTCTTGTGTATTGAGCGTTAGCGCATTGTTCGGCACGGCGCCGCGCCGCGCAAAACACAAATTGTTTGAGGCATGCGTTTTGCTTATCGCTTCCGGGATGCGCGCCAGGCGCGGGGGCGGTCCGCGGATTGCCGCGCCTGTGGCTTATTGCTATCGTTCGCGCGAACGCGGGCATTCCGGACGAAAGCCCCCGGGACGCGGGCATTCCATTCCACGCTGGCATTCCTCTTGAGGCCGCCATGAAACTCAAGCAATTGCAGGCCCTGCGGGCGGTCGCCGAAACCGGCAGCCTGCAAGGCGCGGCCGGGCGTCTCTGCGTGACCCAGCCCGCCGTCAGCCGCGCGATCATCGATCTGGAGTCGGAACTTGGCGTTCCGCTGCTGACGCGGACGACGCGCGGGGCATCGTTGACCGAGTTCGGCGCGTCCATCCTGAAGCGGGCGCTGCTCATCGACCGCGAGGTCGGGCGCATCTACGACGCCGCCGATGCCGCGCGCGGCGCCGCCGGCGGCAGCCTGTGCATCGCGATCACGCCCGTGTCCGCCACCGAGGCGTTCCTCGACGCCGTGACCGCGTTCGCCGCCGAGCGGCCCGACGTACGGCTCAGCATCCTGGAACTGCGCCGCGCGCAGATCGTGGCCGGCCTCAAGGACGGCAGCCTGGATATCGCGCTGTATACCGAATACGGCCTGCTGGAAGACGCCGCGCCGCACTACCGGCTGGAATCGTTGTATGAGATCGGCTCGGCGCTCGCCGTCAGCGGCGGGTATGCGGGTCCGCTGGATGTCAGCGCCGAAGACCTGCAGGCGCAGCGCTGGATGGTGCTGGACGCGGCCAGCGATGAATCAAGCCTGATGCGCGTGCTGTTTTCCAAGCACGGCCTGGCGCCGCCGGCGCGCGTGCTGCGCTGCTCGTCCGCCTATGTCTACGCCAATCTGGTCACGCGGATGGATGTGGTATCGATCTGGAGCGATGCCGGCGCGAAAGTGTTGGACGAGCGTCTGCGCGGCGGGGCGCTGCGCAGGCTGAACGTGGCCGGCGGCATGCCGCAAGGCGTGGTGTGCCTGGCCTACCCGGACGAGAACCTGATGACGCCCGCCGCGCGCGATTTCATCGCCTGGCTGCGCATGGCCTTGCGCAAGCCGGGTTCGAGCGCGGGCGTAACCGTGGGCATCGACTAGCGCGGCGCCGGGCGGTCCGGCGTGGACCGCCGCCAGGCGGCCATGCCGCTCAGCCCTGCCGGCCCTGCGGCCTGACACCGGGACCGCGCATCACGTTGATGCCCAGGCCGGCCAGGATGCGCTGGGTTTCCGCGTCGGGCACGTCTTCCGCATACACCGCGATGTTCAGGGCGCGCGCCGTCTGCAGCACCGAGGCCGTCAGCTGCTGGCTGCCCGGGCTTTGCGACATGCCGCCCACGAAGCCGCCGCCCAGCTTCACGTAGGACAGCGGCAGCGTATGCAGCTGCGCCACCGCGCCGAATTGCTGCGCCAGCCGGCGCACGCCGATATGCGCGCCGAATTCCGACACCACCCGCGCCAGCGTGGCGATCTGCTCGTGGCATTCGACCAGGCCGTGGGCGTCGATTTCCAGGAACAGCCTGGGCGCCAGCGGGCGCTTCTCGGTCAGCAGCAGGGCCAGCTGGCGGAAGAACTTCTGGCCGCGCAGCGAGGGCAGAGCGACGCGCACGGCCAGCTCGCCTTCGTTCGCCGCCAGCCATTGCAGGCCCAGCGCCACCGCCTGCAGGTCGCAGTCGGCCACCAGGTCCAGCCGCACCGCCGGCGGGATGAAGAGCGTGGCGGGGATGGGCATCTGGTCGGCGGCGGTGCGCAGCATCAGCATGGCCTCGGTCCGCACCAGGCCGCCGTTGGCGCTGGTCAGGGCCTCGGTGGCCAATTCGTAGCGGTTTTCCTCCAGCGCCGACTGGATGGCCTGCTTCCAGGCCTGCTCGCCGGCTTCCGACGGCGATTGGGTATCAGTGGCGCCCAGGATCACCACCTGATCGTTGCCGGCGCTCTCGGCCCGCATCAGGCCGAAATCCAGGCGCGACAGCACCGGACCCGCCTGGCTGCCGGCGCCGTAGTCGGTCATGGCCTGGGCCCAGCGGCACAGATGGCCTTCGCCCACGGGGATGCGCGAGGCATGCAGGTCGGTGCGCACGCGCTCGGCGATCATCATGGCTTGCGGCGCGGCGCAGCGCGGCAGCAGCAGCGCGAAGTCCGAACCGTTCAGGCGGGCCAGCAGCGCCGACCCCGCGTTCAGGCTGGCCAGCGAGGCCTGCACGCGTTCGCAGACCGCGCGCAGCCATTGGTCGATGAACTCGCGCGGCATGTGGCGGTTCAGGTCGGCCAGGTCGCGCTGGCGCAGCACCAGGACATGGCCGCCGGTTTCGCCGCCGCGTCCGGAATCGGCCGGGGCGGGCGCTTCCAGCGCGCGGCGGAATTCGTTGACGAAGTATTTGCGGTTGGGCAGGCCGGTGACCGGATCCTGGTTCAGTTCCAGCTTCAGCGATTCGATCTGGGCATTCTGTTCCTCGACGCTGGCGTAGACGCGCTCGCGCGTCTGGTTCAACGCCTGCACCACGCCGGACAGTTCCGGCACGCGCGCCTCGACCTGTTGCGGCGGGGTGCTCTGGCCGATGCTGCGCACGTGCTCGCTGATCTCGCGCAGCAGGCGGTTCTTGATCCAGCGCACCAGCGCGAAGGCGAACAGGGCCCACAGCACGCCGGCGCCGACGACCAGCGCGACCATCTTCAGGCTGCTGCGCCACAGGGCTTCCCAGGCATAGGCATCGTTGGCGACCAGCGTCACCTCGCCGATCTGCCGCCAGCCGTCGCTGACCGCGTGGCTGGCCGTGCCCGAGGCCAGCGGCGCCAGCGTGCGGAACCAGCCCGGCACCGAGGCGGCCGTGGCGGTGGAGCGGCGCTCGATCAGCACCTTGCCTTCCGGGTCGCTCAGGCGCACCAGCGAGAAATGGCCGCCGTCGAACAGCGCCGACACCAGCAATTCTTGCAACACCGGATCGTTGTTGGCCGGCTGGGACAGGGACAGCGCCAGCGACACCGAGGCATCCGTGCTCTGCACCTGCAGCTGGCCGGACAGGTATTCGCGCGCGGCGTTGACGCTCAGCGCCAGGGTGCCGAGCAGGATCACGCCGATGGCGATGGTTACGCTGAGCAGAAGCTGTCGAAGTATGGACATGGTCTTATTTCCAGGCGTCAGGGGCGGATGCCTTCCCGTTCCATTCGTTGAAGAAGGTCGCGCCAGCGGCTGAGGCGGTCAACCGGCGCGGCGGGCTTGCCATCCACATAGACCCCGTCGGCGTTGAAGCTGAACACCGGCGTCAGGTCGCGGCGCTGCGTGGCGGGCAGGATCGTCGAGATCAGGCTGTCCAGCACCAGCGGTACTGCATTGGGCGTTTCGTAGTAACCCAGCACCATATGGGCGACCTGCGAGCTGCTGGCCGGGCCGCCGATGCGGGCGCGGACGTAGATGAAGCGCAGCTTGTTGGCCGGCACGCCCATGGACAACAAGGTGAAATACTTGCCGATGACGTAGTCCTCGCAGTCGCCTGCGCCCTTGCCCAGCGATTCCAGCGGCGTGGCCCAGTAGTCGGGCTGGCCCCAGATCACCGAGTCTTCTCCGGACATCACCGAACGGTTCCAGAAGTCGTTGACCAGCGTCAGCTTGTCGCGCTCGGCCGGCGGCAGCGGGCCGCGCAGCAATTGCAGCCAGCTGGCCACCGCCTTCGCGCCCTTGGCGCCATAGCGGCTGGCCGAGAGGCTTTGCAGCTTGTCGGCGTTGATCTCCAGGGCGAACGAGCCGCCCCAGATGCAGACCAGACAGAGCAAAGCCAATCGGCACAGGTTCAGCGCGACGCGGAATCGGCGGGTCGATGGCATGAAACGGATTTTCACATTTTTCGCGTTACTACTGGCGACATCCGTTGAAAAAATGCAGGGGGAGGGGAGGCCGAATCCGGCCAGCCCCTCCCCCGGGTACTGCGTACTACGGTTTAGCTGTGGTCGACGTTCAGCTTGCCCTTCTGCAGCAGGTCATTGATGATGGCCTGGTTGTTGAGCTGGCCGCCTTGCGTCAGGTCGACGTTCTCCAGCACGATCTTCTGGTCGGCGCCCTGGGCAGCGAGCTGGCCCTTGGTGTTGACGTCGATGACCGTGTTGTTGCCTTCCTTGTGGAAGTTCAGGTACTGGGTCAGCGTGCTGTCCTTCTCGCCGACCAGCAGTTCCTTCAGATCCAGGATGTCGCCGCCATCGGTCGGCTTGGCGATCGAGAAGTCCTTGATCGTGTCCACCGCCGGCTTGGCCGTCGTGCCCTGGTCGTTCAGCTCCCACTTGAAGGTGTCGCTGCCGGCGCCGCCGACCAGCGTGTCGTCGCCCTTGCCGCCGACCAGCAGGTCGTTGCCGTTGCCGCCTTCCAGGTAGTCGTTGCCGGTGCCACCATAGAGCTTGTCGTCGCCGTCGCCGCCGTACAGCTTGTCGTCGCCCGCGCCGCCGTAGATGATGTCATTGCCATCGTCGCCGTACAGGGTGTCATTGCCGCCCTGGCCGTAGATGATGTCGTTGCCCGTGCCGCCGTGGATGGTGTCATCCCCGCCGCGCGGATCATCGGTCACGTTGAAGTCGGCGTGGTGGTCCTTGATGTACTGGTACAGGTCGCCCGCGGTGGGCTTGTGTCCCAGGGTCAGCTCAAGGAACTTGTCCAGCGCGGCCAGGCCGGCGCCTTGCGGCAGGTCGGCGGGACGGCCGCCAGCCACCTTGCTCCAATCCAGGACGTTGCCATCGGTGTTGATGGTATCGCCGAAGATGATGTCGTTGCCGGCGCCGCCGTTGATGATGTCGTTGCCGACAGCGGCGGGATCCGTGCTGGACGAACCGCCTTGCAGCGCGGCGGCCAGTTCGCTGGCGGTGTTGACGATCTGGGGCTGGCCGACGGGGCCAGTGATGGGCTGCCAATATCCCCAATCGGTAAGCGTGCCCGTTCCGGTGACCTTCGAGTTGTCGAAGTACTTCAGGTAGCCCTCATTGACGCCCGAGCCTATGCCGATGGCATGCACGGTGCTCTTGCCGCTCAGGCCCTTGAAGGCGTCGACGGCATCCTTCATGTCCTTGTAGTCCGTCGTGCTGCCGCCGTTCCAACCACCGTTGCTGCCGCTGTTGCTGAAGGTCGGATCACCGTCCGTCAGGAAGTAGGTGACGTTCTCGAACGTCTTGCCGTTGGACGTGGTGGGCTGGCTGTTGAACCACTTGAGCGCTTCCTTGAACGCGCCTTCGTAGTTGGTGCCGCCGTTGGCGTACATGGCTTCGATGGCCGAGATCAGGGTGCCGACATTGCTCGCATTCAGACCGTTGATGGTCTTCAAGCTGCTAGCCGTCGACTCGAAGCCGATCAGTGTCACGTTCACTACGCCGTCGTGCTTCGCCAGGCCGTTGGCCAGGTTCTTCAGCGCGGCGATGGTGAGATCCATGCGCGACATGCCCTTCGTGCCGGACGCGTTGTCCATGCTGCCCGACGTATCGACGACGAGCGCGATGTTGTAGTTCTTGCCCGGTTCGACCGTCGTGACCGTGCCGCCCTTGTCGCCAAGGATGACGTCGTCGCCGCTGCCGCCGTTGATCGGCGGGTTGGTGCCGGTGCCGCTGCCTTCGTTGCCGCCCGAGATGAGGTTGTTGGTCTTGATGGCGAAGTTGTAGTCGCCAGACGTGTCCTTGCCGCCGTTGGCCGTGCCGCCGTCGTCGCGAACCTGGAAGCCGAACGAGGTGTCCTGGCCCGAGGCGGACGGCGTGTAGACCAGCTTGCCCGCGGCGATATCAGCGGCCGAGATCGCGGTGTTCGCCGTGACCGGCTGGCCGTTCAGCGTCAGCGTGCCGTCGGTCGGCAGGCGCGTGATGATCACGCTCTGCAGGTTGTTGCCTTCGGCGCCGTCGTTGAAGTTGAACTCGGCGATGTTGAACGTGTGGCTGGCGCCCACGTCCACGCTGGTGGCGTTGTCGGCGGCCACCGGCGCGTCGTTGGTGCCGACCACGTCGATCGTGATGGTCTGCTTGGCCGAACCGTCGGCGGAGACGACTTCGAACGTTTCCTTGACCACCTGACCAGGTTTCAGATCCTGCACCACCTGCGAGCTGTTGTTCAGCGAGTAGGTCCAGTTGCCGTTGGCGTCGATCGAGAACGTACCGTACTTGCCAGCAGCATTGGTCTGGGCGACCACGCTGCTCTGGCCGGCGTCGGCGTCCGAAACCGTCAGCTTGCCGGACGAGATCAGCGTCTTGTCCTCGATCACCGCGCCGGTGGACTGGCCGGTGATCTTGGCGATGTCGTTGGTGCCGGTGATGGTGACGGTGACTTCCTGGGTCGCCGTGCCGCCCTTGCCGTCATTGACCGTGACGGTGATGGTGTCGGTGACTTGCTGGCCTTCGGTCAGGGCCTGGACCTTGGCATCGCCATTGTTCAGCGTGTAGGTCCACTTGCCGGTCTGGTCGAGCGTGAACTTGCCGTACTGGCCATTGCCGCTGTTGGCGATGGACCAGGTGTGGGTGTCGTTCGTGTCGATGTCGCTCTTGGTCAGCTGGCCGGCGGTGGTCAGCGTGCCGTCTTCCTTCACTGCGCCGGTAGCCACGCCGCCGATGGTCGGGTTGTCATTGGTGCCGGTGATGGTGATGGTGATGTCCTTGGTCGCCGTGCCGCCCTTGCCGTCGTTGATCGTGACGGTGATGGTGTCGGTGACCGTCTGGCCCGCGGCCAGGGACTGCACCTTGGTGCTGCCGTTGTCCAGCACATAGGTCCACTTGCCAGTCTGGTCGAGCGTGAACTTGCCGTACTGGCCGTTGCCGTTGTTGGCGATGCTCCAGGTATGCGTGTCGGTGGCGTCGACGTCGGTCTTGGTCAACTGGCCGGTCACGGTGGTGACGGCGGCATCTTCCGTCACCGCGCCGGTGGCCACGCCGCCGATGGTCGGGGCGTCGTTGGTGCCGGTGATGGTGACGGTGATTTCCTGAGTCGCCGTGCCGCCCTTGCCGTCGTTGACCGTGATGATGATGGTGTCGGTCGCCGTCTGGCCTTCGGCCAGGGCCTGGACCTTGGCATTGCTGTTGTCCAGCGTGTAGGTCCACTTGCCGGTCTGGTCGACGGTGAACTTGCCGTACTGGCCATTGCCGTTGTTGGCGATGGACCAGGTGTGGACGTCGTTCGTGTCGATGTCGCTTTTGGTCAGCTGGCCGGACGCGGTGTTGACGACCGCGTCTTCCTTGACGGCGCCGGTGGCGGTGCCGCCGATGGTCGGCGCGTCATTGGTGCCGGTGATCTCGACGGTGACGGTCTGGGTGGCCTTGCCGCCCTTGCCGTCGTCGACCGTGATGACGATCGTGTCGGTCGCCTTCTGGCCTTCGGCCAGGGACTGGACCTGGGCGCTCTTGTTGTCCAGCACGTAGGTCCACTTGCCGGTCTGGTCGAGCGTGAACTTGCCGTACTGGCCGTTGCCGTTGTTGGCGATGGACCAGGTGTGGGTGTCGTTGGTGTCGACGTCGCTCTTGGTCAGTTGGCCGGACACCGTGGTCGTGCCGTCTTCCTTCACCGCGCCCGCAGCCACGCCGCCGATGGTCGGGGCGTCGTTGGTGCCGTTGACGGTGATGGTGACCGTGCCCTTGGTGCCGTCGGCGGTGACGACTTCGAAGGTCTCGGTCAGCTTCTCGCCGGCGCCCAGGGCCTGGACCTTGGGATCG